>NZ_RYYK01000002.1:0-247246 GCF_004379055.1 Campylobacter sp. US42a | reverse complement strand
GAAATTGCTAATGAATCAGCTATTATTTCTAGTACAGTAAGTGATATAGCTAATAATATCTTAGAAGATGTTAAGAAAAAAAGATTTTAATTAATCATTTATACCTAGTGAAAAACTAGGTATAAATTTTCCCTTCAATTTAAATTTTTCATCAAAGTTTCTAAAAAGTTTCCAAATATTTTTATACTTCCATTGTTTTAAATTTTAATATGGAGTAAAAACAAATGGAAAGAAGATTGTTTTTAAAAGGTTCAGCTTTAGGTTCTATGGTGGCTTTTTTTGCAAGTTCAAATTTAAGTGCTGCTATGCTTAAGGATAAGGATTTGCTAGGTTTTAAAGCTGTTAGTGCAAGCACGCAAGATAAAGTTATAGTACCACAAGGTTATGAAGCAAAGGTTTTAATTTCTTGGGGTGATCCACTTTTTAGTAAAGCAAAACCTTATGATGAAAATAAAATCATCGATATGAATGCAGTTAAAAATGCTCATTTGGTTTTTGGAGATAACGATGATGGTATGAGTTTTTTTCCACTTTCAAAAAACAGAGGAATTTTAGCCGTTAATAATGAATATATAAATCCTGAAATCATGTTTAATCATCATGGTAAAAATTTAAGCAAAGAAGATGTTTTATACGAGCAAGCTAGTGTAGGTGTAAGTATCTTAGAAATCAAAAAAAAGGGTGATGATTGGACCGTGGTTTTAGATTCTAAATATAACCGCAGAATCGATGCAAACACTAAAATGCAAGTAAGTGGAGCAGCTAAAAAAGAAGTTTTAAAAAATGAAAAATTTGTTCATGGAACTTTTGCAAATTGTGCAAATGGACAAACACCTTGGGGAACTTATATCACCTGTGAAGAAAATTTTGACGATTTTTTTGGAAGTTCAGATGAAAATCTAGAATTTAATGACTCTCTTAAGCGCTATGGATTTAACAAAACTAGTCTTTATGGATGGGAAAAATTTGATGAAAGATTTGATTTAGCTAAAAATATCGATGAAGCCAATCGTTTTGGTTGGATAGTGGAAATCAATCCTTTTGATGTAAAAAGCACACCTGTTAAAAGAACTTCTTTAGGTCGTTTTAAACATGAAAATGCAGAAATTATCGTAGAAAAAGATGGTTCTGTTATAGTTTATATGGGTGATGATGAGATGAATGAATTTATTTATAAATTTGTTAGCAAACATAAATACAAAAAAGGTGCTGATACAAGTAAAATTTTAGATGAAGGCACTTTGTATGTAGGACAGTTTAACGGCAAGGTGGGAGATTTTAAAGGACAGGGAAAATGGATAGCCTTAGAATATGGCAAAAACGGCCTAGATGAAAAAAATGGTTTTAAGTCTCAAGCTCAAGTACTCATTAATACGCGTCTTGCTGCAAGCATTGTAGGTGCAACTCCTATGGATAGATGTGAATGGATAGCAAGCCATAAACAAAGTGGTTCTAAAGAAGTATTTGCAACACTAACGAACAACAAAAATCGCCAAGAACCTAATGCAGCAAATCCAAGAACTAAAAATGTTTATGGACAAATTTTAAAATGGATGCCAAAAAATTCTCATAAAGACGATGATTTTACTTGGGAAATTTTTGCTCTTGCTGGAAATCCTGATAATCAACAAGGCTTATATAAAGGCTCAAATAATATTACAAGTGAAAATAAATTTAATTCTCCTGATGGACTTAAATTTGATAGAGATGGAAGACTTTGGATACAAACAGATGGATCTTATTCTAATAAAGATGAATACGAAGGCATGGGAAATAACTGCATGCTAGCAGCAAATCCAAAAACAGGGGAAATCAGACGCTTTTTAACAGGACCTATTGCTTGTGAATTAACAGGGATTGCTTTTAGTGAGGATTATACTACAATGTTTGTAGGCATACAACATCCAGGAGAAGGTTTAAAAGGTAGTACTTTTCCTTATGGAAAAACACCAAGATCTAGTGTAATGATGATAAGAAAACTTGATGGTGGAGTGATAGGAAGCTAATAAATTCCAAGCTTAAGGCTTGGAATTTAATTACTGCATTAGCAATTACCAGTTTTTAAATATTTTATAATAGCTTCGCTAGCACGATAGGCTAAAGCATTTAAGGTTAAGGTAGGGTTGTAGCCTGGATTATGTGGAAAATTTCCCGCACCTACGACAAAAAGATTATTAACATCCCAATGCTGTAAATAAGGATTAACTACACTTGTGCTTTTATCTGTACCCATTATAGTTCCGCCAGCAATATGGGTAGAAGTATACCAACCATTTGAAACTACTCCATAATCTCCTAATTTTGGCGAAGTGTAAATATTTTGCGCTCCCATTTCTTGCATGATGCTTTTTAGTTTTGGAAGCATAAAATTATAAAGATTTTTATCTTGCTTGGTAAAATTATAGGTTACGCGGATAAGTGGTAGTCCATAAGCATCTTTATAAGTTGGATCAAGGGATAAATAATTACCTATATAAGGAATAGATGCACCCTGAGCTCCAATATAAGTAAATCGAGTATAATTATAAATAGAAGCTTTTTTAAATTCGGCTCCCCATGAAGGTGTACCCGGTTTAATTGGATTTGATGCTATAGGTCTTGCTCCATTTTGGGAAATTCTAAAGCTTGCTCCATGAATAAAATCAAGTTTGGAATGATCGAAATTATCCCCATTAAAATCATCTATCCAATTGCAAAGTGCCCCAGCTCCAAGATAAGAATTAAATGGATCTTTGAAAAAACCATTAACGCTAGGTGTGATTTGATAGCTATAGTTTTTTCCTAAAGTTCCTTTGCCTGTTTTTGGATTATAAATTTCGCCTATATTAGAAACCATTAAAAGTTTAGCATTGTTGAAAACATAAGAGCCTAGCATAACTACTTCTGCAGGTTGTATGAATTCTTCTAAAGTTAAAGTATTAACAAATCTTACTCCTGTAGCCTTACCATCTTTATGTAAAATTTCTAACACATTAGCATAAGTTTTAATATCTAAATTTTTTGTTGCTAAAGCTGAAGGTATAGTTGTTACTATAGGAGAAGCTTTTGCACCATATTCACAGCCAAAATGCTCACAAAAAGCACAATATTGACATGCTCCTAAACTTTGTTTATCAGGATTTGTATAAGTTTGAGATGAGTTTGAAGCAGGAACCATACATGGATGATATCCAAGTTTTTTCGTTGCTTCATCAAATTTTTTTAACATAGTTGTTTTTTCTAAAGGAGGATTTGGATAAGAATTTTTTCTTTTTCCTGAGAAAGGACTTTTATCTTCTCCAGAAACTCCCATCATTTTTTCAGCTTTGTCGTAGTAAGGTTCCATTTCATCATAGTTTACACCCCAATCTTGAATAGTGTATTCTTTAGAAACTTTATTTTTGCCATATTTTTCTTCTGTTAAAGATTTTATTTGAAAGTCATAAGGTAGAAAACGATAACTCATACCATTCCAATGAACTCCTGCTCCACCAACATTATTACCGACATCAAAAGCATAATTTTTTCTCATTGGCAAAGCAATTTCATTATCATTATTCCTAACACATATACTTTCTTTACTTAAATCTTGTTTCATTGCAGCATTATTTACATATTTATACTCATCATGCGCACCTAAAAAATCCGAAGTATCTTGATGTCCACCCCTTTCTAAGGCGACAACTTTAATCCCTGCTTTAGCGCATTCATTTGCAACAATAGAAGAACTCCAACCTAAACCTATAACAACAACATCTGTTTTTTTAAGTATTTTTGCCATTTGTATTCCTTTAATGTGACATATCAGCCAAAGAAATAGGCTCTATCACTTCAAATTTATCTCCATCTAAAATTTGAGCTGCGTAAGTCATTTGAGCGCCTGGGAATTTTTTCATGCGCCAAGCTTGCATATTTGCATTGCCGCCATAAATTGGATCAGCATAAACTCCTGTTATAGTTATGCTTCTTAACTCTGTAAAAAAATCGCTTGCTTTTATCTTATCTCCAAAGGAAACCTTTGTTTTATCTTGTTCAAAAGCTCTTAAGACTTCATCTTTTTGTTTTGCACTAAGCTCTACAAAGCCTTTTTTATAACGAAGTTTTGCTTCTTCATCTAAAGCATTTACCCCCATTTTAAAAAGTTCAGCTCTAGTTAAAGGATATTGATAACCTTGATTTTTCTTTCCTTGTATAAAAGGTCCAAAGCGATAATCTTTTGCTCCACTTCCGTAATTTCCTGCAAGTTCATTATCTATAAAAATAGCTACACCTAATTTTTTAGCACCTGGTCCTAAATCATCTTCGGGAAAAATTCTTTCTACTGCTTCACTCAGAATATCAAGTTGTGCAGAATTATTAAAAAAAATTCTAGCACGATAATTTTGAGTAGAATTCAAATTGTTTTGATTGTGCGTATGAGCAAAAACCATACTTGGTGCGCTAGCACCTACTAAAGCAAACAAAGATGAGGCTTTAAGAAAATTTCTGCGACTTTGTTTTTTGTCCATGTTTTTTCCTTCCTTATTTTTTTAACATAAATAAGTTATAGCTTTTAATATAAAAAATATATTAATTTAAAAAAAATAATATTTTTATATTTTTTTAAATGTGTAATTATGTAACAAAATTAAGTATAATTTAAATTATATTTAATAATATTTATAAAACGTTATGAAAAAATATTTTATATTTTTAAGGAGTGTTGATATAAAGATTTAGGCTAGGAATTCTAGCCTACAATAAGAAAAAATCAATGCAAGCTTTCTATATAAGCCATAGCACTTAATGCAGCTACAGCTCCATCACCTGCAGCACAAATCACTTGCTTAGGCGCATCTTTTCTAAGATCTCCTGCGGCAAAAAGTCCAGCAACACTAGTTTGCATTTTAAGATCAACACTTACTTGCCCACCTTCTTCCATACTGCATAAAAACTTACCATCGTCTTGTTTTAAAATTTCATTTCTTACATTAAGACCAACAAAAGTAAAAATTCCTGGAACATTTAAATCTCTAATACTACCATCTTTTAATTTTACTTTTACCCCAGTAACACCCATTTTATCACCATATACTTCATCTACACTTGCACTAGTAATGAGTTCTATTTTTTCATTTTTCTTAACTTTTTCTACTGTAGATGGAGCTGCTCTAAATTCATCTCTGCGGTGGATAAGATAAACTTTAGAACAAATATTTGCTAGATATAAAGCTTCTTCTAAAGCCGTATCTCCACCACCTAAAACTGCAACTTCTTTATTTTTATAAAAAAATCCATCACAAGTTGCACAAGTGCTTACACCTTTTCCAAAAAATTCATCTTCGCCTTTAAAACCTGCTCTTTTTGGAGCTGAACCTGTACAAACTATCACAGCTTTAGCAAGTTCTGTTTTACCACCTTCTAATTTGATGGTAAAACTTCCATCGCTATTTTTTAAAATTTGCTCTACTCCAACCATTTCATGTTTTAAACCAAAACGCATACATTGTTCATTCCAAGGAGCCATAAAAGAAATTCCATCCATAACTTGGGCTACACCTGGATAATTTTCTATTTCAGAACTTGAGGTAATTTGTCCACCAGGCATACCTTTTTCAAACATTACTACATTCTTAAGACCACCTCTAGTTGCATAAAGTCCGGCACTAAGTCCAGCAGGACCTCCACCTATGATTGCTACATCTAACATTTATATTTCCTTTATATTGAATTTTATTATTAATAATGATATAAAAATTATTCTTAATAGTAGTTAATAAAAATTATTATTTAGTATAAATTTGAAATTTTTAAGAAGAGGGCTAGTTATACTAGCCTTTAGTTTATAGTAAAGAGTTTAGTTTATCGCTAATTGCTTGTTTAGATTGTGCACCAACGAGTTGATCTACAACTTCACCATTTTTAAAGAAAATAAGTGTAGGAATAGAGCGAACACCAAATTCAGCTGCTAAATCACCTTGTTCATCTGTATTTACTTTGCAAATTTTAGCTTTACCATCAAAGTCATTTGCAAGTTCATCAATAACTGGAGCAAGCATTCTACAAGGTCCGCACCATGGAGCCCAAAAATCAACTAAAGCTACACCTTCTTTTGCTTGAGCAAAATTATCACTTGTTAATTCAATATATTTTCCCATAATTTTTCCTTTCTTTAATTTTTGTCTAATTGTATTTTATTTTTTTAAATATCAGCTTAAAAACTTATATTTTCGCAAAATTGTATCACATCATTTTTAATGCAAATCAGATCAATCTGAAAATCCGATGAAATTCCATTTTTAAGATGATAAAATTCTATAGTTTTTAAAATTTTTTCAAGTTTTTTTCTATCCAAACGCTCAGAAACTTCATAATCATTTTGAGTAAATTTAACCTCTATAAAATGTAAAATTTCATCTTTTTTGGCTATTATATCGATTTCTCCAAATTTAGAATGGAAATTTCTTTTTAAAATTTCAAAGCCTTGTTTTTTTAAAAATTTACAAGCCTTATCTTCACCTAAAATTCCATCTAAATAAGCTTTTACACCCATTATTCTATACGCATCATAAAAGGCTTGGTTTTTATAAAATCTTGTTTGCGTAAAATTTCAAGCAAATTTTGTATGCTTTTTTCATAAGTTAAATGTGTAGTAAAAAACAAAGTACTGTAATTTTCATCATTTTTTTTAGGTTTTTGTAAAAAACTATCGATAGAAATATTATTTTCACTCATCAATTGTGTGATTTTAGATAAAATCCCTATTTTATCTTCAACTTTCACCCTTAAATAATATTTTGTATAAATTTCATCTTTGCTTAAAAGCTCGTATTCTAAAGTATTCACAAAACCAAGCATTGGTGCTTTTACCTGATCTCTTGCTATATCCATAAGATCTGAAATCACAGCACTTGCAGTGGCCTCTCCTCCTGCTCCTGCTCCATAATACAAACTTTCACCCAACAAATCTCCATTAATGCTTATAGCATTCATCACTCCATCAACTTTTGCAAGCATTTTTTCTTTATCTATCATAGTAGGATGCACTCTTAATTCTACTTTATTTTCACGCACCTTAGCTATACCTAAAAGTTTTATGGTAAATTCAAACTCATTAGCAAAATACATATCTTCAGGCGCAATTTCACTAATACCCTCGATCAAAATATCTTCAGGTTTAGCTTTAAGATTATAAGCGATACTTGACAAAACAAGCAGTTTATGTGCTGCATCTTGTCCTTCTATGTCAAAAGTTGGATCAGCCTCTGCATAACCTAAATTTTGAGCTATTTGTAAGGCTTGTTCAAAACTCATATTTTTTTGACTCATAGAACTTAAAATATAATTACTCGTGCCATTTAAAATCCCTTTTATAGCCAAAATATTATTTGCACTTAAACCTTCTTTTAAAACCTTGATAATAGGAATTCCTCCAGCCACACTTGCTTCATAACCAAAAGCTAAATTTTTAGCCAAATTTTCAAGTTCATAACGATGATAAGCAAGCATAGCTTTATTTGCAGTAACAACAGCTTTTTTCTTTTTTAAAATTTCACTCACTATTTTAAAAGCTTCATCCACTCCACCCATTAACTCCACAAAAACATCTACATCAGCATTTAAAATTTCTTCAACGCTATGAGTAATTGGAATTAAAGCATTTTTTTTAGGACTTCTAGCAAGAGCGATCACAGGAGTTATGCTTTGACCGCACCTTGCACGAATGAGTTTATCATTTTCTAAAAGAAATTTAACCACCGCACTTCCAACAGTGCCATAACCAAGAATCGCTACTTTCATAACTTACTCTTTTAAATATTTTTTGATATTGCGTGCAGCTTGGCGTATGCGATTTTCATTTTCAATTAAAGCAATTCTTACATACTCATCACCTGCTTCGCCAAAACCTACCCCAGGACTTACTGCAACACTAGCGCGTTGTAAAAGTTGCTTTGAAAATTCTAAACTTTTTAGATGTCTTTTGCTTTCAGGGAGTTTTGCCCAAACAAACATACTTGCTCTTGGTTTTTGAAGTTTCCAGCCTGCATTTTCAAAAGCTTCAAGTAAAATGTGCATTCTTTTATCATAAGTTGCACGGATTTCATCCACACAAGTTTGATCTCCATCTAAAGCTATGGTAGCTGCTACTTGAATAGGTGTATACATACCATAATCAAACCAAGATTTTATTTTTTTAAGCGCACTGACTAAGCGTTTATTTCCTACTACAAAACCTACACGCCAGCCTGCCATATTGTAAGATTTTGAAAGAGTGTAAGTTTCTACCGCTACATCTTTTGCACCTTCAATTTCCAAAATAGAAGGAGTTTTATAGTCATCATAAGTTAAATCTGCATATGCAATATCTGAAATAATATAAAATCTTTCTTTTTTTGCCGTTGCTATCAATCTTTCATAAAAACTTTTCTCACAAGTTACTGTTGTTGGATTATGCGGGAAATTAACAACGACATATTTTGGACGCGGGATGCTTTCATTTAAAGTTTTATGTAAATTTTCAAAAAATTGATTTTCATCAAGCTCAAATTTTTCATTATAAGCTAAAGGCATTTTTGCTACATTACCTCCTGCTATAATAAAAGCTTGAGTATGTATAGGATAAGCAGGAGTTGGCACAATAGCAACATCTCCAGGATTTATAATCGCTCTTGCAAGATTTACAAAACCCTCTTTTGAACCCATGGTGGCTACAACTTCATTTTCAGGATCTAAATTGACATTATATTTTCTTTTATACCAATTACAAATTGCTAAGCGAAGTTTATAAATCCCCATGGATGTAGAATATCCCGAGGTTTTATCTTTGTTAGCACTTTCACAAAGTTTATCTATAATGTGTTGTGGAGTTTTACCATCGGGATTTCCCATTGAAAAGTCGATGATATCCTCTCCAGCACGTCTTGCTGCCATTTTTATCGCATTTACTTCTGCGAAAACATAATTTGGAAGTCTTTCTATGGTATTAAAACGGATTTCATCAAACATTTCTTAATCCTTTATTTTTTAAGTGTGATTTTTAAACCCCTGCGTATATTATCTAAACTATACATATCGCTTACAATAGCATATATAGCACCATTTGGAATAAGTTCTGAAAAATGATTATTTTTATTTTCGCTTTTTACTGCTTTAATTAGATTTAGATTTTTATCTAAAAAGAAGATTTTAGGAAACCAATTGTCTAAATCATTTGCATCAATAATCAAATTTGTAGCATTTTTTAAATCAAGCACATAGTCTTTAAGGGGCTTTTCTAATGATTTTGGAGTATTTAAATTAACATTTGTATTGGTTTTTAATACAGCATTGGAAAAATTTAAATCATATTCATAGTCATATGCCCCAATACGCTTAATATTATTTATATAGACAGAATTTTCTTTTAAGAGATTGTAAAGCGTTCCAGGATCTAAAACATATTGAGATTCTACTTGTATGGTATAGTCAATATTTCCTTCTCTTAAAATCAAATCTGTAGGGATAAAATATATATATCCAGCATCTGTTAAAACATCGGATAAAATTTTAAAAAACATAACTTCATCAGCTTTTGCTTTAAAATTTAGTCTTAGACTTTGAGGATTTGATAGTGTTAAGGCAATTAAAGAATTGGTTTTTAATATTTGAGATATTTTTGCAATATCACAATTTCCATTATTATCTATGTAAGAATTATTTGAAAATAATAATTCTAGTTGAGAATTTTTACTAGAATTGTTTACTAAATTTTTTGCTAATTCAAGACTTGAGATTGCAAAAGATATATTAACCCAAAGAGTAAGAATAATAATTTTTTTTACCATTCTTTACCTTTATTTAATTTTACAAATTCAGCAGCTGAAATACTTGTAATTTTTCCATCTTTAATCAAGAAACGTTTTGAAATTCCTGCAGGAAATTTTTGTTCTTTATTTTCTTGATCAAACATTGTTAAAGCTGCAGCCCCTGTTAAAATTAACTGATCTTTATCTAAAGAAATATTAAAATCTTTTTCTTTAACAAAGCTTGTTTTTTTAAGGCTTTTTAAATCTATTAAACCTATCCAAATCTTGGTAGAGGTTTTAAAATGTGCTTCTTTTAAAGAATCAGTTTTTGGTGTATTTGTATCTTCTTGAATTTGGGTATTTTTTTCTTCATCGAGTAGGGTTGTGTTATTTTCACTGATATTATTTTCTATGCTTATGTTTTTATCATTTTCTTGTAATGAGATGTTTTGGCTTGGTAAAACGCTCTCTGTTTGATTTGTTTCTTGTGCTTTATTGTTGTCTATAACAACAACATTGTTTCCACCTAAAGATTTTAAATTTTCTTGTGCTTGTCCTATGATATCTATAACTGTTGCGCTAGTATTATTTTGTTCATCTTTGAAAAAAGTTTTAAGTGTATCAAAATAATAAATTCCACTTCCTATAATCACTAAAACAATAAGAACAATCAAAAAAGGCCAAGCGTTAGAGGATTTTTGACTATAAGCATCTAGTTTTGGGGTTATCATTTTTGATTTTGTTTGTGGAGTAGGATTGTTTTCGTTAAGATAAGCTTCATACTCTTCGTTAAAATCACTAAAGTCGAGTTCGTATTCTCTGCTCAAAATTTTAACAAAACCTTTAACATTAAAACGACTTAAAACAGCAAAATTCTTTTCTACTAAAGCTTCAAGAAAATCAAGTTCAATTTGCGTTTTTGCTGCAACTTCTTTTAAATTTAATTCTTGTATTTTTTTCCAATTAAGCATTTAACATCCTATCACAAAGTATTGCAAAAGCAGCGCTGACATTAAGACTATCAAAATTATTTTTCATCGCAATGCCCACACATTCATCGCATTTTTTTACAATTTTAGAGCTTAAACCAAAACCCTCACTACCCAAAACTAAAACTTTTTTACCATTGCTTATTTTTACACTGTGAATTTCTTTTCCCGAGCCATCACTCGCATAAAAATAAAAACCTACTTGTTTTAGTTCATTTATTACACTTAAAGCATCGTTGCTTATCACAATAGGTAAATCAAGAGCCGCTCCGCTGCTTGTGCGAATTACTCCTTCCATGGCTAATTTTTCACCAATAAAAATTAAAGCCCCAACCCCTAAAGCATAAGCTGTACGCGTGATAGCCCCTATATTTCCTACATCGCTAATTCCATAAAGCATAACAATAAAATCATTTTTTTTGATCTCATTTAAATTCGCAAAAGAACTTTCTTTAATATCTAGCAAAAAACCTTGATGATTTCCACCTTTCGCATAAGCTTGAGCAGTTTTAAAATCAAGTTTTTTGATTTTAAAACCTGATTTTGCGATTTTGGAAAAAGTAGTTTTATCACATTCTTTTGCTAAATAAAGCTCATTGATACAGTCTTTATGATATTCTAAAATATAAAAAAATATTTGCTTCCCATAAACTATCATATTAAAATTTTACCTAATCTTGACTTAAAAGCAGTTTTTGATAAATTTCTTTTGCATTTTTTCCATTGATCTTTGATAATAATTTTGCTTTTGCTTTTAAAGGCAGCTCTAAATCCATAATATCTTTTTCACAAAGAGTATTTTGCAAAAAATTTTGCTCTTTTGATTGCAGTACTACAACCCATTCACCGTTTAAATTAGACTTTTTTAAAATTTCAGAAAGCTCTTTAGCATTGCCTTTAAATTTTTTTTCAAATTTTTTACTGATTTCTTTAATCAAAAAAATTTCTCTTTGGCTGTCTAGAATCATAATTTGTTCTACTAAAGATAAAATACGCTTGGGGGATTCGTAAATAATACTTGGATAAGGAAGGTTTAAAATTTTTTCTATGTCTTTTTGTCTTTCTTTGCCTTTATTTGCTAAAAAACCAATAAAGATAAATTCTTTTTGACAAAATGCTGAGCTTACAAGAGCAACTAAGGCTGCATTTGCACCTGGTAAAATTTCATAGGTGATATTATTTTCTTGTGCAAATTCTACCAAAGCCTTGCCAGGATCACTAATCCCTGGCATTCCTGCATCGCTTAAATAAGCTACATTTTTTTCAAATATCTTTAAATCAATACTTGCTAAAACTTCTTTTTCATTATGGGAGTGTAAGGCTATAAATTTAGAAATATGTATATCAGTGTGAAATTTGGTATTTAATAACGAAATCAAAGACTTACTTACTCTTGTATCTTCGCAAAACACAAGATCGCAAGTCTTTAAAAGTTCTAAGGCTCTAAAAGAAATATCGCTTAAATTTCCTATGGGAGTAGGAATAAAATAAAGCATAATTATTGCATTGCGTATTTTTTCTTAAATTTCTCTACACGACCTGCAGCATCTACAATTTTTTCACTGCCTGTAAAAAAAGGATGGCAATTTGAACAAATATCTACTCTTAATTCTGCTTTGTTTGACTTTGTTGTAAAAGTATTTCCACAAGCACAACTTACTTTGCATTCTACATATTCTGGGTGAATTTCTTTTTTCATTAGTTTTCCTTAAAAATTAAAACAATAAGCCGTGATTATAAATTATTTAACATAAAAAAGAGATTAATTTAAGAAAAGTTAAAGCAAAATTTTTGAAGCTATAGCTATAATAGCTGTTTGACTTTTTAGAATATTAGAGCTTTTAAGAGAGATTTTCCGGTTAAACAATAATCTCTCATCATTGTTAAATCCACCTTCAGGACCTATAAAATATAATTCTTTTTCATCGAAATGACTTTGTTGTTCTCCTTGAAAATCAACCATAATTGCATTTGGAAATTTTTGAACAAATTCTTGAGTGCTTTGGTGGATAATTAAATCCATTTTAGTATTTCTACCGCATTGTTCACAAGAAGAAATAATGATTTTTTCAAATCTTTCTAAATCGATTTTAAAATTTCTTTGTGAAAAATTTGTAAAAACCAAATGTAACCTTTTTACTCCAAGTTCATTTAAGAAAGGTAGAGTTTTTTCTAAAATTTTAATATCTATAATGGCTAAGGCTAAGTTTAATTCACTTTGTTTTATATTTTGTGATTTTTTGTTTAAAAATTTTAAAGTGCAAGAATTTCTTGTTAAATTCGTGATTGTATAGTTGTAAAGAAAATTATCTTGTAAATTTCTAAGATTTAGCTCCGAATTTTCCTTTACTCTTCTTACTTTTAAATGGTTAAAGTTTTCACCTTGAAGTTGTATAAACTCTTCTCCAGCTTGCTTGTTATACAAAAATTGCATTTTATAAATATCTTTCTATTAAAAAAGGCAAAAACAATAAAAAAATTTCAAAAGGTAAAATCAAACAACTAATCCATCTAAAAGTGGCATATTTTCTAAATCTTCTTACTTTTTTAAAACAAACAAAGTGAAAAATTGCTAAGGCAAAAATTAAGATCCAAGAAAAAATCATTACCCAGATATTGACATTCATTTGAAATTGTTTCATTGCTGATAACAAACAACCTGTAAAAATAATCAAAGCTAAAAATAAATAATAAATTGGTAAAAATAATCGTATTCTGCGAATAAAAATGAATTCGGTTTTAAAATTTCCTTGTGTTAGTATAAGATAAAAAAGCATTAAAAAACCGCTCGCATAAAGACTATAAAGATGTAAAGCTAAAAAGAATTCGTAACTTTGATCCATTATTTTCCTTTGTTTATAAAATCAGCTAAATTTTGAATTTGTTCATCACTTAAAAAACTATGGTTTTTATCTTTTATCGTTTTTATTTTTTGTATAAAAATTTTATTGCCTAAGGTTTTAATGGCCGTGCTGTTTTTAGGTTTTAATTCCCCTTTTTCTCCATGACAAGTGGCGCATTTTTGTTTATATAAAGAGTTGATAATAGTAGGATTGGCTTCATGTTCATCATCTGAACTTTGTGCTTCATCATCCACAGGTAAAGGCAGGTTGGAGTCGCTTAATTCTGTTTTTTCATCGTTTTGTTCTATTTGGACTACTTCTTGATCTGTATTTTGAGTCTTGGAAATATTTTTTTCATCATTAGAACAGGCAGATAAAACTAATAAAAAAAAACTTAAGGCAATTAAAATTTTAGCTTTTTGCATTAAATCTCCTTTGGATTTATAAAAATTTCTTCATTTTTTAATTTGTTATAAAAATCTATATCATTCCATTCTACTTTAATGCCATTGGAAAATTCTATGTCTTGAAGTGAAATTTTTGGCATTAGCTCACTATAGGCATCTTCTCTAAAACCTTGTGCATAGCCTGTTCTTGTTTCATGAACAATGATGCTTTGTAAAGTCACTCCTTGTTCTCCATTTACCATTTTTGTTTGTTTTAATAAAGCATCTATAAGTATGAAAAATACACGACAAAAATTTTCAGCACTTACATTAACAGGCAGGCAAATCCAACGACTTGAATATTTTTTCATTTCTTCTAAATATTTTGCGTCATCATATTTAAAAAGAGTGATAGCATGATCAAAACTATCAATAATTTGGCGTATATAGGTTTTTAAAAGTCCAAAATCATAGACCATTCCAGCATTATCTAAATATTTGCTTTCAAGTAAAACTTCAACTTTGTAAGAATGTCCATGAATGCTACTTTTGCAACGCTTAGAAGAACAAAATCTAACAATGTGTGCGTTTTCAAATTCAAATAATTTTCTTATAATCATACACCCTCTTTATCGTTCCAAAGACGAATATGAATTCTATCAGAATAATTATAACCATTCTTAATACAAAATTCAGCAATTTTTTGAGCATTTTTTTTAAGGTTTTGCTCATTTTCACCCATAGGCATACAAAAAATTTGATTTGGAGCTTCTTTTAGAATTTCATTGATTTCTAAAAATGAATTATCAAGAGTATTGGCATCTAAAACAAATTTATAAAAACTATCTTTTGCGTAATTTTTAAATGCTTTTAAAGCTTTAAAATTTAATCGTTTATCTTTTTTTATCCCACTATTTTGGAGTTTAACGCTTAAAGCAAAAATACATTCTTTGTAAAAAGGATATCTATCAAAATCAATTTCTATACTTCCATTGCTTTCAAAGTGTATTTCAAATTTATTTTTTAATAACATTTGGATAAATTTTATAAATTCAGGATTTTCATAATGGATTAATGGCTCTCCACCTGTGATAACAACTATAGGATTAAAGTCTTGTTTTAATTTTATCACTCTTTTTAAAAGTTCATTAGCATTTAAAGTTTCATAACTTTCTTTAAAATCTTTTGTGAAAACAGCTCTTATCGTGTCACATCCAATGAGAGTTTTATCGTTTTTTGATATTTTTACATTAAAACCTAAACAGTTAAAATTACAACCAGCAAAACGCATAAAAATAGCTAATTTTCCATTATATTTGCCTTCTCCTTGAATGCTTAAGAAACTTTCAACAAGTTGCAAAATTAACCTCCAGTTTGATAAAAAGCACGAGATGAGGTTTCATTATCAACAACACTCCATTTATTTTTTTCTGGTTTATTTCTTAATACTTCTTGTAATATTTCTACAGCGGCTTTAATATCACCTTTTCGAACCGCTTCTTTTATGCTTAATGCTTCATCAAAATAAAGGCAAGGTATTAACAAGCCTTCAGCACTTAAGCGTATGCGATTGCAAGAATCGCAAAATTCATGGCTATGAGGATCTATAATTCCAAATTCATAATCATCTGCCTTGTAAATACTCACAGGTGCTTTTTCATCTTTTTTTATAAGTTGAATTTGATATTTTTGACTCAAAATTTGTATAATTTCATCTCTTTTTAATCCTTGTAATTTACCATAAGCATGAGTATTTTCCATAAATTCTATAAAGCGAATTTGAGCTTTTTTTGATTTTGCAAATTCCAAAAGAGATATCAGTTCATCATCGTTTAAATTTTTAAGAGCTACAGTATTAAGTTTTACTTTCAAATCTAGATTTAAAGCTTCATCAATTCCAGATAAAACACTATCTAATACATCTTTTTGCGCAAGAGTTTTTGCTTTTTTGTGATCTAGGGTATCAAGTGAAATATTAAGTCGTTTAAGTCCAGCATTTTTTAGGTCTTTAGCAAAGTCTTTTAGTAAAAATCCATTTGTAGTTATAGCAAGGTCAATATCGCTTTTATAATCGCTAATCATTTTTATAAAAATACTTAAATCTTTTCTTAATAAAGGTTCTCCACCTGTTATACGGATTTTTTCAATTCCTTCGTCTATAGCTGCTTTAACAAATAAAAAAAGTTCTTCGAAGCTTAATAAATTTTCTTTTGGCTGATAATCGAAAGGAATTTTTGGCATACAATAAAGGCAGCGAAAGTTACATCTTTGTGTAACTGAAATTCTAAGATAATTTATCTTTCTACCGAATTGATCTATAAGCATTTATTTTCCATTCTATTTTATTAATTTCTTAAATTTTAAGACAAGTTCTACATTTCCAGTGCCAATGCGTAAATCTTTAGCGATTTGTTCTATGCTTTTTCCTTCTTTGAAAAGATTTTCTATTTTTTGTTCTTCTGTATCGTAATTTGGCGTAAGTTTAGCCATGCTTTGTGCTTTTTGTTCCAAATTTAAAAGACGATTTTGTTGTTCATTTTGAAAATCTTCTATGATATGTTCCATAGTTTTTAGTGTTCTTAAAACAGGAGTGATTTTTGAACTGATTTGTTTATCAAGTTCAATCATAATTTCTTCTTTTAAAAGAGAGGTTTTATAGTCTTCATCCTCTTCGCTATCATCTTTAACTCCTAATTCTTTACGAAAATAATGAAGTTCTTTGGTAATATCTTCTATCACATTTTGAAGTTTTGCTATTTTTGCATTATTTTCTCTTTCTTTGATATTCATATAGGCTAGCATTGCAATTAAAAGCACAATTATAAAAACTAAATAAAGTACATCATCACTCATTCTTGGCCTTTCTTATTTCTTATCATATTTCTTTGAATTTCAACAACAAAAGCATCAAAAGCCATTTTGTCTTCAGGCTTAATTTTGATAATTTTTGCCAATGTTTGACTTTGAGCTTTGATAAAAATAGCTATTTTTTGATTATTTAAATCAAATCTTAAATAATATTCTTTATCTTCTTCTAAAATAGTATCCAAAAAATTTAGATATTCAAAATTCAAAGATTCTACTACCCCTTTTTGCTTAAGTGGTATAAGTTCTTTATTTTTATCTAAAGAATTTTCAAGCCTTAAAATATCTTCTTTTAGGCTTAAAAGAAGATCAAAAATAATTTTTTCACCCTCATCAAAATCAATGCGTAAAGCAAGTTTTTTCCATTTTAAAATTTGAGAAATTGCTCCAAGTTTTAGGTATTCTCCAAGAAAACGGTTATTTTCTATTTCACAACATTCTAAATGAGCTTCAAATCCTGCTTTAAAAAGTGTTAATTCCATAATAAATCAATCCAAATAAAAATAAAAAAGATAATACTTAAATAACCATTTAAAGTAAAAAATGCTCTATCAATATGAGCAAAATTTTTATGGACAATCCTATGCTCTAAGGCTAAAATAATACCGCTTATAATTACCCCAATAAGTGCTATTTTTCCAAGTGCTACACCCCAAACTTCCCACACAAAAAGAAGCCAAAATAATACTGCTAAAATATGGCAAAAAGCTGATATAAATAAAGTAGCCTTTGAGCCAAATTTAGCAGGAATAGAGTGAAGTCCTACTTTTTTATCATACTCCATATCTTGTAAAGAATAAAGCAGATCAAACCCAGCTGTCCAAAAAGTTACACCTAAACATAAAATAACGCTATAAATGTGAATTTCACCCATAATGATAACACTTCCTGCAATAGGTGCAAGTCCTAAACAAAATCCCAAAACTAAATGCGCTAAAGAACTAAAGCGTTTAAAAGCTGAATAAATAGCCAATACAAAAAGCACAGGAAAAGACAAATAAAAGGCCAAGGTATTAATAAAATAAGAACATGATATAAAAATAAGTGCATTAATAATAATAAAAATCCATACACTTTTTCTACCTATTTTTCCACTGACATTAGGGCGATTTGCACAACGAGGATTATCCTTATCTATATCTTCATCCATTAAACGATTTGTAGCCATCGCAAAATTTCTTGCACTTACCGCACAAATAATACCTAAAATCAATGCCTTAAAACCAAACCAAGCAGTGTCATTTGCAAGTTTTGATGCTACAATCATAGAGGAAAATAAAAAAGGCAAAGCAAAAATAGAATGCTTAAATACTACAAGTTCTAAAATATCTTTAAATTTTATCCAGAATGTGTTCATTTTTCTACTTTAAAATATTTTTTGCTATGATTTTACTAAAATTTTTATAAATTTTAGGATAAATATTAAAATGTTTTTTGAAATAGCATTAATAGGAACAACCGCGAGTGGAAAAACATACATAGCCAATACTTTAGCAAGAGAATTTAATGCTGTTGTTTTAAGTCTTGATAGTCTTTGTGTTTATAAAGAGATTAATATAGCAAGTGCCAAGCCTTCACAAGATGATCTTGCGAGTATAAAATACTTTGGGGTGAATTTATTGAGTGTGAATGAACATTTTAATGTTGAGTTATTCATAAGAGAATATCAAAAAGCAAAAGAATTTGCTTTAGCTAGAAATTTACCTCTAATTATAGTAGGTGGAACTGGATTTTATTTAAAAACTATGATAGATGGTTTAAGTGAAAAAACCTTAGAGTCAAAGAGTTCTTTAAATAACGATGAAATTTATGCTCTTTTATTAAATATTGATCCAAACTATAAAATAGAAAAAAATGATACTTATAGATTAAAAAAATGGCTGGGTATTTATGAACAAACAAGAGAAATTCCTAGTGAATTTTTAAAAAGAACACAAAAAACTGGGGTGCTTAAAGATATAGAAATTTATGAGCTTGCGTGGGATAAAGAAATTTTAAAAAAACGTATTAAAACTAGAACAAAAGAAATGCTTGATAATGGACTTTTAGATGAAGCAAAAATTCTTTTTTCTAAATTTGATCATAAACTTAAAGCATTAAATTCTATAGGTTTGAAAGAGTGTAAAGAATATTTAGATGGAGAAATTTCCTTTAAAGAGCTTGAAAATTTAATCACGATACATACTACACAACTTGCCAAAAGACAAAGAACTTTTAATAAAAAATTTCAAAGTAAAGCCTTGGAATTTGATAAAGCTTTAGCTATTTTAAGAATGAAATTTTCAATCGAAAAATAAATGTTCTATTAGAATTTTTACTCCTAATATAATTAAAACCAATCCGCCTAAAAGTTCAGCTTTATTTTTAAGATAAATTCCAAATTTATTTCCTATTTTTAGAGCAATGATGCATAAAATGAAGGTGATAATACCTATTAAAAATATAGCTAATAATAAATTTACATTTAAAAATGCAAAACTCACACCAACTGCTAGTGCATCGATACTCGTAGCAATTGCTAAAGCTAGCATGGTTTTAAAGCCAAATTGATTGGCATTACTATCGCAATTTTCATTTTCCAATGACTCTTTGATCATTTTTAATCCTATTAAAGAAAGTAAAATAAAAGCTATCCAATGATCAATACTCGCTATAAAAGATGCAAAAGTTATGCCTATAAAATAACCAATAGTTGGCATCAAGGCTTGAAATCCACCAAAATAAATTCCAACAATAAGATAATGTTTTAAATGTAGTTTTTTAACACTAAAACCTTTGCATAGCGATACAGCAAAAGCATCCATTCCTAAAGCACAGGATAAAAAAATAAGACTATAAAAATCCATAATAAATCCTAAAATTTTATAAAAAATTGAAGATGAAATTATAATCAAACAAAGATAAAAATCACATAATTTTGATATATTTAATTAAATTTTAAGAAATAAATATATATAATTCAATTTCATTTTTATTTTTTACTCCTTAAAAGTGGCCCATTCGTCTAGCGGTTAGGACATCGCCCTTTCACGGCGGTAACACGAGTTCGAGTCTCGTATGGGTCACCACTTTTTAATTTTTCTTTTAAAATAACGATTTTTTCATTTTTTCTATTAAAATTTAATAAATATTAATAATTTATTTTGTAGAATACGAATAGCTTTTGATATAAGTCTATTATAGACTTATATCAAGGCTGGGCATTATTGAGCTGGTGTTTGCTCTTTTGTTTTTTTGTGAGTTTTAGCTTCATGTTTTTTATCAGCTTTAGCTTTTGAATGATGAGCTTTTGTATGTGTTTGATTCACATCGCTTGGAGTATTAGCTGCAAAAACATTAGCTGCGAAAGCACCTAGTAATGCTGAGATTAGTACAACTTTTTTCATATTTTCCTCCTTATGAATAATTTTTAGTTGCAAATTAATTGTAATTATTAAAAATCAACAAATAGATATTTTTTGTAAAAATATTTCAAAAAAATATAATTTTTTTATATATATTTAAATTATTATTAAAATATATTATAAATGTATCTTATTTTATTTTAGGTTAAATAAATAGAAATTTTACCCACTAAGCTTTTAAGATATTTTTACTCTTTTTAATATTATTATGGTAATATTTTCAATATCAAACTAAAAATAAAGGAGAAATTATGTTTGAATTAAGAAAATTACCTTATGATACCAATGCTTTTGGTGATTTTTTGAGTGCTGAAACTTTTAGCTATCATCATGGAAAACATCACAATACTTATGTTACAAATCTAAATAATCTTATTAAAGATACTGAATTTGCAGGTAAAGATCTTGTAAGTATTATCAAAACTTCAAATGGGGGCGTATTTAATAACGCAGCTCAAGTTTATAATCATGATTTTTATTTTGATTGCATTAAGCCAAGTACAGGCTGTGGCTGTGGCGGTTCATGTCAAAGTATAGATGCTAATTTACAAGCGGCACTAGAAAAAGAATTTGGATCTTTAGAAAATTTCAAAGCTGAATTCATCAAAGGCGCTACAGGAGTTTTTGGTTCAGGATGGTTTTGGTTAGTTTATAATACTAAAAATCAAAAACTAGAATTTGTAGGTACTTCAAACGCAGCTACACCAATTACTGAAGATAAAGTTCCTTTACTTGTTGTAGATGTTTGGGAACATGCTTATTATGTAGATCATCGTAATGCACGCCCTGCTTATTTAGAGAAATTCTATGCTCATATTAACTGGGAATTTGTTGCAAAAGCTTACGAATGGGCTTTAAAAGAAGGCATGGGATCAGTTAGCTTTTATGCAAATGAACTTCACCCTGTAAAATAATTTAAAGGCATCAAAACGATGCCTTTTTTACTCTCCTAAACTTGGAGTCATTTCGATAATCTTCCAAGGAAGTCCTTGAGAATTTAGCTCTTCCATAAAAGGCTTAGCGTCAAATTCTTCCATATTAAACACGCCTTTTCCTTGCCAAATTCCTTTAGCGATTAATTTCGTACCTATCATAGCAGGAACACCTGTAGTATAGCTCACAGCTTGCGCGCCAGTTTCTTTGTAACATTCTTCATGATTGCAAACATTATAAATATAAACTTGCTTGTCTTTTCCATCTTTTTTACCACGAATCACACAACCTATATTGGTATAACCTTTAGTGCGTGGCCCCAAACTCGCAGGATCAGGAAGCAAGGTTTTTAAAAATTCTATAGGAATGATTTCTTTTCCTTGGTGCATCACAGGTTTAATTCCTAGCATTCCAACATTTTCAAGGCATTTCATATGAGTTAAATAACTTTGTCCAAAAGTCATAAAAAAGCGTATTCTTTTTAAACCTTTGATATTTTTTACCAAGCTTTCAAGTTCTTCATGATAAAGCAAATAGCTATCTTTTACGCCTACTTCTGGATAATCCCACTCCATTTTTATTTCCATCGGCTGCGTTTCTATCCACTTGCCATTTTCCCAATAACGCCCTTTAGCAGAAACCTCACGTAGATTGATTTCAGGGTTGAAATTGGTCGCAAAAGCATAGCCATGATCACCTGCATTGCAATCTAAAATATCTATATAAGAAATTTCATCAAATAAATTTTGCTGTGCATAAGCACAAAAAACATTAGTTACACCAGGATCAAATCCACTTCCTAAAAGTCCTAAAATTCCTGCTTGTTTAAACTCGTCATTTCTCGCCCATTGCTCTTTGTATTCAAATTTAGCTAAATCAGGATGCTCGTAATTTGCCGTATCTACATAATCAATCCCTGCTTTTATACAAGCATCCATTAAACTCAAATCTTGATAAGGCAAAGCAACATTGAGTAAAATTTGCGCTCCTGTTTTCTTGATAAGTTCTACAACAGCATTGCTATCATCAGCATCAATTTGCGCCGTTTCAATTTGAACCCCTAAACGCTCTTTGATAAAAGCAGCGATTTCATCACATTTGCTTTTTGTTCTACTAGCTAAAGTGATTTTGCTAAAAGTATCAGAATTCATTGCGCATTTTACAGTAGCCACACGACTTACCCCACCTGCGCCTATGATTAAAAGATTTTTCATGAAATTTATCCTTAAAAGATTTTTAGGAATTTTAGCTAAAAATTGATAATATCAAAATTTATTTTTTCTTCTAAGTTATAATTTGAGCTTAATAACATAAAAAATTCTATATTTTTATATCTTAACTTAAGTCTATAAAAAGCCCCTAAAAATTCTTTTTGTAAAATTTTAGCCTCAAAGCGATTTCCTATTTTAAGCTCTGCATAACCAAAAATATAATTTTTTGAAGCTATCCAAGCAAAAAATTCATCTTCTAAATCAAGTTTTTTTTCTATGATATTTAAATCAGGTAAAATTTGCGCACTTTTAAAATCAGGCTTAAAATAAAGCTCTTTAGGATTTGCATGAGCTAAAATTTTCCCTTTTTCTAAAAAAGCGATTTGATCGGACATACAATAAGCATCTTCAATATCATGAGTTACCATAATAGCTGTAATGCTTTGATTTTCAATCATTTTTTTCAATTCTCTTCTTAAATCCTGTTTTAAATTTTGATCCAAATTAGAAAAAGGTTCATCTAAAAGCAAAAGCTTACATCCTCTTGCTATAGCTCTAGCAAAAGCCACTCTTTGCGCTTGCCCTCCTGAAATTTCATCGATTTTTTTATATCTTAAATCTTCAATTTCAAAAGTTTTAAGCAAATGATTTAAAATTTGATTTTTATCTTTTTTATCATAAAGTGCAAAAAGTATGTTTTTCTCAACATTTAAATGAGGAAATAAAGCATAATTTTGAAACATCAAAGCCACTTCACCTTTGCAAGAAAACAAATCATAAGAACTAGCTTGTTCAAGCTTAGCAATAATCCTTAAAAGCGTGCTTTTTCCGCTTCCACTACCTCCTAAAATGCTTAAAAATTCTCCTTCTTTGACATGAAGATTGATATTTTCTAAAGCTTGTATTTTTCCAAAATTTTTAGATAAATTTTTAATTTCTAACATCATCTTTCCTTGTGATTTTATCCATCCAAACAACAACCATTAAAGAAAGAAAAACGATAAACAAGGAAGGCAAAGCTGCATCATAAATTCTTTCATCACTTGCAAACCAGAAAGCTTTAACACTTAAAGTTTCAAAGCCAAAAGGCGCTAAAATTCTACTTAAAGGAAGTTCTTTAATCGTATCAATAAAAACAATAATAAAAGCCAAAAATAAAAAATGTTTCATTAAAGGTGTGTGAATTTTAAAAAATAAAATAAAATAACTCGTTCTTAAATTTAAACTTGCCTCATCAATATTTAGATGAATTTTATTATATCCTCCTTCTAAAGAATAAATTGCACTCGCTAAAAAACGAATTATATAAGCAAAAACAAGAACAAGTAAAGAATTTCCCAATAAACTTATGTGAAAAATTTTATCCAAAAATACAAAAAGCACTATAATGCTAATCCCTAAAGCAGCAGCAGGTATAGAATAACCCAAAGAACTTATTTTTAAAATAAATAAATTAAAAAAATGATTTTTAACTATCCTAGAACTAAACATCAAAAAATAAGCTAAAAAAGTGGTAATTAAAGCAGTGACTAAAGCTAAGATTATAGTTTGAAAACTGATAATATAAAATTGCGATTCAAAAAGCTTATGATCTTTTAGCCCCCAATAAACTAGCCAAATAAAAGGTAAAATAAAACCTACAAAAGCAATCATAAAACAATAAATACAGGATAGAATTTGTTTAATAGGATTTAATTTTCTTTTTTTGATAAAAAGAGTTAAATTTTGATTAAAACTATAATGATGTTTATTTTTATAATAATAATCCACATACATAATCAAAAATACAAAAAGCATTAAAATACCCGATAAAACACTAGAAGAATAAGAATCATTCAAATCATACCAGAGTTTAAAAATTCCAGCCGAAAAAGTATCCACTCCCAAATAAGCACTTGCACCATAATCACTCAAAGTTTCCATTAAAACTAATAAAGCTCCAGAAAAAATGGCAGGTCTTGCGCTCAAAAGTGCCACGCGTGTAAAAATTCTAAATTCAGAATACTTCATGATTTTAGCTACTTCATAAGCCTCTTTAGCTTCACTTTTAAAAGCTGTTTTAGCAAATAAATAAATATAAGGATATAAAGAAATAGCCAAAACAAAAATAACACCATAATGATTGAAAAAATCTATCCTAAAGCCAAAATTTTCGTGAAAAAATCCTTGAAAATCCATAATTCCCACATAAACAAAGGCTAAAATATAAGCAGGTATGGCTAAGGGTAAAATGAGTAATTTTTCTAAAATTTTACAGAAATAAAAATCATAATTTGCGATTAAATAAGCAGAACTCACACCCAAAATCAAGCTCAAACACAATACTCCCACGCTAATTATAAAAGTATCTTTGATGAATTTTAAAAATAAATAATCAAAAAAATGACTCAAATTTTCTTTAATAGATGAAAATTGGGTTAAATCACTTGTATTAAAATTTTGAAATAAAATATAAAAAAGTTCAGCAAAAATACCAAAAATAGGCAAAGCAAGAAAAAGGGCAAGTAAAATTGCCCCGAGTTTATAGTATTTTAGGGTTTTATACATTATCTAAAACCGACTTCATCGTAAATTTTAACAGCTTCTTTAATATTTTCTGCTATCTTACTCACAGGAATTTGATCTTCTTTGAAAGTTCCAAAATCTTTTACCGTTTGGCTTAATTCTACATCATTTCTTATAGGAAATTCATAATTACTATCAGTAAGAATTTTTTGAATTTCAGGACTTAACATAAATTCCATAAATTTTTTAGCCGCATCTTGATTTTTACTTGATTTTGTCATAGCAATACCGCTAATGTTAATATGCGTTCCTCTATTGTCTTGATTAGGAAAAATAATACCTAAAGAATTCCCCACTTCTACATCTTTTGGATTTTTAGAATTCTTTAAAAGCCCTATATAATAAGTATTCATAACTGCAAATTTAGCTTCGCCTGCAAATACTTGTCTGGCTTGATCTCTATCTCCACCCTTTGGATTTGTCGCAAGATTATCAAGTACACCTTTAGCCCATGCTTTAGCCTCTTTATTTCCGTCATTAGCTATAATAGATGCTAAAAGAGTTTTGCTATAAGGAGCTGTAGCACTTCTCATAACAATTTCTCCTTTAAATTCAGCTTTTGCTAAATCTTCATAATTTTTCATTTTGCTAATATCGATATTTGCGTTTTTGTTGTAAGCAATAATTCTTGCTCTTTTTGTGATCGCAAACCATTCTTTATCCTTATCTCTTAAATGAGCAGGTATAAATTCTTCTAAATATTTTGATGAAACAGGAGATAAAAGTCCTAAATTTTTAGCTTCTGTAAGATTTGAAATATCAGCTGTGATGAAAATATCAGCAGGAGAATTACTTCCTTCAAGAGAAAGCCTTTTAATAAGTTCTGAAGCTTTAGCTTGAGTATGATTGACCTTAATGCCTGTTTTTTCTTCGAATTTTTTTATGATTTCAAAATCAGCATCATAATGTCTTGCTGAGTAAATATTAAGCTCGCTAGCACCTAAAAATGAAAAAGCTGTTAAAAACATAAAGAAGATTTTTTTCATATTTTATCCTTTATTGAGAATTATACTCGGTTTTATTAAGATCTTTAAAATCGGTATGAGAATGTTCAGAGCAAGCAAAAGCAAAGCCAACGCATAGTAAAAATAAAATTATTTTTTTCATAGACATTAATTCCTTTTTAGATATTTTGATAAGAAATATTAATATTAAAAAGTAAATATGACGTAATCTTTATATTTTTATATTTCTTTAAAGAATAAAGAGGTTTATTTTTGACACATGTGTTGATAAATTTATGATTTTTAATAAACTCTTGATTAAATAAAGTTGATTAAAATTTTTCTTTTAAAAGGTGGTAGCATGTTTTCTTCATTTTTTGCAAGTAAAAAATGGGCTTTATGGGCTTATTTGGGACTTTTTTTACTGTTATTTTTCTTATATATACAAACAAGCTTAAACGTTGCAATCAATTCATGGTATAGTGATTTTTACAATGTTTTACAAAAGCCAAAAATAGAACTTTTGGATTCTAATTCTACGCAAAAAATAGAAGAAAATCTTGAAAATAATACCACTTTAATCCAAGAGGCTAATCAAAGAGCTGAGCAAAATTTCCAAAAAGCTAATTTTATCAATAAAGGCGCATTGTATTATTATCAAAATTTATTAGAATATTTTTTCAACTCTAGGGCTATGATTGAAAAGCCAAATTATTCAGCAAATGATTTTTATGCTTTGATTTTAGTTTTTTTGGCTATTGCTATTCCTTATGTTTTAATCGCTACGATTAATATCTATTTTGCTAGCGTCTATGCTTTTAAGTGGCGTGAGGCTATGACTTTTTCTTATTTAAAATTTTGGAAAAATAAAGATGATAATATAGAAGGAAGTTCGCAAAGAATTCAAGAAGATACTTATAATTTTTCTAAAATCGTAGAGAGTTTAGGACTTAGTTTTATAAAAGCTTTGATGACCCTTGTAGCATTTATTCCGATTTTATGGAGTTTAAGTGATGTTGTGAGTAAAGCTTTATTTGCAAATTTAAGCGAAAATTCTTCTTTTTATTTTTTAAAAAACATTGATGGTTTGCTTGTTTATATTGCACTTTTGATTTCTTTAGGAGGCTTGGTTGTGTCATGGTTTGTAGGTATTAAGCTTCCTGGACTTGAATATAACAATCAAAAAGCTGAAGCAGCTTTTAGAAAAGAGCTTGTTTATGCTGAGGATAATCGCAAAGAATACGCTAAAAATGAGACTATGATAGAGCTTTTTACAGGGCTTAAATTTAACTATAAAAGACTTTTTTTACATTATGGATATTTTAATATTTGGCTCATTTTATTTGAGCAAATGATAGTTATAGTGCCATTTTTAATCATGGCACCAGGGCTTTTTGCCGGAGCTATAGGACTTGGTATTGTAATGCAGATTAACAATGCTTTTGATCAAGTACGAAGCTCTTTTAGTGTTTTTATCACAAACTGGACAACTATCACTCAACTTAGAAGTATATATAAGCGTTTAAAAGAATTTGAGAAAAATATTTCTTATAAGTCTTAGTTTTTTCTTATAAAATACAAGAAAAAATTCAAATATTAAATTTACTTTTAATTGTGTATAATAAGGTTTAATAATATTTTATTTCTTAAGGAGCTTCATTGGACCCCAGTCAGGTTTTGGATTTAAACCAAACTTCTACAGCATCTTTTGATGCAGGATATTCTATACTTATGGTTGTTGTTGCACTTGCTCTAGTGTTTTTAAATGGTTTTTTTGTTTTGTCTGAATTTAGTATTGTTAAAGTACGTCGTTCCAAGCTTGAAGAGATGGTAAAAGAAAAAAAAGCTGGTGCCAAGAAAGCTTTGGAGGTTACTTCAAGACTTGATACTTATCTTAGTGCTTGTCAATTAGGAATCACTTTAAGTTCTCTAGCTCTTGGTTGGATAGGTGAGCCTGCTATTGCAAAAATGCTAGAAATTCCGCTTATTAATCTTGGTTTTAGCACTGTTATTATCCATACTATAGCTTTTATTATTGCTTTTAGCATTATTACTCTTTTACATGTGGTTTTAGGAGAACTTGTGCCAAAAAGTATAGCTATTGCAGTTGCAGATAAAGCGGTTTTATTTATAGCTAGACCTCTTCATTGGTTTTGGATACTCTTTTTGCCTTGTATTAAAATTTTCGATTTTTTAGCAGCTATAAGTTTGAAACTTTTTGGAATAAAACCTGCTAAAGAAAGCGAGCTAACTCATAGCGAAGAAGAAATTAAAATCATAGCAAGTGAGAGTCAAAAAGGTGGAGTTTTAGATGAATTTGAAACAGAGATCATACGCAATGCTGTTGATTTTTCAGATACTGTTGCTAAAGAGATTATGACTCCTAGAAAAGATATGATTTGTCTAAATAAACAAAAAAGTTACGAAGAAAATATGCAAATCATTTGTGAACATAAACATACTCGCTTTCCTTATATTGACGGTTCTAAAGATACTATTTTAGGGATGATACACATACGAGATATAATACAAAATGAATTAAGCCATAAAAGTCAAAATTTAGATACTTTTGTTAAACCTTTGATTTTAGTTCCTGAAAATATCAGTATTTCAAAAGTACTTGTAATGATGAATAAAGAACGCTCTCATACTGCATTAGTAGTTGATGAGTATGGTGGAACTGCTGGAATTTTAACCATGGAAGATATCATGGAAGAAATTATTGGCGAAATTAAAAGCGAGCATGAAGAAGACAGCTATAAAAAACTTGCTGAAAATATCTATGAATTTCAAGGACGATGTGATATAGAAACTGTTGAAGAAATGCTTGTAATAAACTATGATGAGGATTTAGAACAAGTTACTATAGGTGGATATGTATTTAATCTTTTAGGACGCTTGCCTATAGTAGGAGATCGCATTGAAGATGAACTTTGTTACTATGAAGTTAAAAAAATGGATGGGAATTCTATAGAGCGTGTTAAGGTGGTTAAAAAAACAAATAAAGATGAAGAATAAGCCTCTTTAGGCTTATTTCTTTTTGTAAATTTGGTTTTTAATTTCTATACACTCAAAACCTTTTTTATCTAGTGTAACTACGCGTAAATATCCACCATCATCTATTTTACCCTCGCATAAAAATACTCTTTTGGCTATTTTCATAGGAAGTTTTTCTTTATTTCTGTGTCCAAAGATTTGATAAAGATTGTCCGAGGTGAAATTACAAAATTGATTTGCTATTTTTTGACTGTCTTCATATCCACCTACACCATAAATAAAATCATGGCTTGGTATAAAACTTATTTTTTCAGGTTTGGAGGGTATAAAATTTACTCCTCCATGTGAACAAAATATGAATTTATTTTGGAATTTGTAGTATAAACATTCTTTTAGATGAGGATAGAGTTTTCTAGCATCTCTTGGAGTAAGTTTTTCTTTTCTAAAATCCTTTAAAGTATTTTCATTAAATTCTTTGGAATTTGACAATTCTCCATTAGCCCATTTTATAAGATGTCTTTCGTGATTTCCTTCTAATAAGCATACATTTTCTTTTTCGCAAATTTTTAAAAGAAATTTTATTACTTTGCCATTTTCTATACCTCTGTTGATATAATCTCCCAAAAATATATAAAATTCATCTTCTTTGATTGTTTTAATGTATTCTTTTAAAACACTATAACAACCTTGTAAATCTCCTATATGATGAATTTTTTTGTATTTGCTTAAATTTGGCATTTGGTAAAGACATTTTTTCCAGTCGCTCGAGTCTAAAATTGGGTATTTTTTTGGATTTTTTTTGAGTAAATCTTGAGTTTTTTCCAAAAGAGCATAAGGGATGATATATCCATTTTTTTTAGCTTCTAAAAGATTTTTTTCTTGACATTGTTTTAAAGAGCTATCAAAAACAATAACATACATTTTATAGCGATAATGTTTAGCTAAGTCTTTATAAATTTTTAATGTTTCATTGTAAGCGTTTATGATGCAAAACTCACCTTTTTGCATACGCATTTCTAGAAGTTTGAGTAAAATTTTACTCAAATCTTCATCATTTTTAACATTTAAAATTTTATATTCACTGACTATATTTTTAACGCTTCCTGATAAAAGACGCAAAGCATTTAAATCAAGTGCATAATTTTGAAGTTTATTATTTTTGATAAATTCTTCTTGTCCTGCGTAATAATTCCCTCTTAAAACGAGTAAGATTCTCACATTCTTTGCCTAGATTTTCTTTAAAAATTCAGTTTTTAAAACAATAACTCCAAATTTATCTACTCTAGCCTCAATTTCACCTTCTTTAGAAGTGAGCTTAATATTTTTTATAGTAGTTCCACGTTTTAAAGTTGTACTTGCACCTTTAACCTTAAGATCTTTTATCACACTCACGCTATCACCTGCGTTAAGTTCTGTTCCATTAGCGTCTTTAGCCATTTTTTTCCTTTCTTTGATCTAAAATATTTAAAATTTGCACCACTAAAGCAAAAGCCATAGCGGTATAAATATATGCCTTATCAATATGAATATCAAAACTTTCAGCAACTAAAACTACGCCTATTAACACCAAAAAAGCTAAGGCTAAAATTTTAATGCTTGGATATTTTTCAACAAAATCTGCTATAGGTTTAGAAGCAAAAAGCATCACAGCTACTGCGATAATAACAGCGATAATCATGATGGTTACATCTTGAGCAATTCCTACTGCGGTAATCACACTATCAAGCGAAAACACTATGTCAATCACAGCAATTTCAGCTACAACTATCCAAAGTTTATTGCTTGCTTTAAAATGACTTTGACTTTCTTCTTGATGAGAAATTTGCTCTTTAATTTCTTTAATAGACTTTACAATCAAGAAAAGCCCACCTAGTAAAAGAACTAGATCTCTTCCTGAAATTTCATTGCCCAATACACTAAACAAAGGTGTTACAAGTTTCATCACCCAAAAAAGAGACAAAAGAAGTAAAATTCTTGTAATCATTGCAAAAGCTAAACCTAAGATACGTCCTTTATCACGATGTTCAGGGGGTAGTTTACTTACTAAAATAGCTAAAAAAATGATATTATCTATCCCTAGTACAATTTCAAGAGCACTTAAAGTAGCTAAAGTAATCCAAGCATCAATACTAAATATCCATTCAAACATAAATTTCCTTGAAAATTTTAAAATTTTTTAAAGCGATATTTTATAGTTTTAAAGCAAATACCTTTAATTCTTTAAGAAAAAATTTCAATCACACTTAAGGGTAAAATTTCATGTTCTAGGCTATGAATTTTTTCTTCAAATTCTTCAAAACTCAAATTTCTTTTTTCAAAAGCTTTTTGAGCTATAATCATTCCACCATCAAGTTCTTCACTGACCCAATGCACACTCACACCAGCCACTTTCATATCACTTTCATAACTTTCTTTAATCGCATGTGCTCCTTTAAAAAGGGGTAATAAAGAAGGATGAAGGTTAATTGCCTTAATATTTTTTGTAAAAACAGGACTTAAAATTCTCATAAAACCTGCTAATACAGTAAGATTTGCTCCACTTTCTTTGATTTTTTGTACCAAAATTGTATCAAATTCTTCACGAGTATTATAAGCCTTATGATCAACAATGACAGTATCAAGACCAAATTTTTTTGCTCTTTGTATACCAAAAGCATCTTTTTTATTACAAATGCAAAGTACTACTTCATAGGTATTTTCCCCTATGGTTTTTTTATGAAGTTTTTCTAAAATATTTTCTAAATTACTTCCATTTCCACTAAAAAGTACAGCTAATTTTACAAGCATTTTAATCCTTTGATAAGTTTTAAAGCGTCAAAGCTATTTTTATTAAATTTATATTTTTTTGCAACAAGTCCATGAGCTAAAGTAGCATTTTTTACTGCTTCTAAAGCGCTAAAACCAAAACCTAAATGTGCAGCAATCATTCCACTTAAAACATCTCCGCTCCCACCTTTAGCTAAGGCTTGATTTCCTAAATTTACAACAAATAATTTTTCTTTTTGCACAATAATAGGATTTGCTCCTTTTAAAACAAGAACACAATCATAATTTTGTGAAAATTTTCTAGCATAGAAAAAGCGATTTTTTTGCAATGTTTCTATATCTAAATCCTCATCAAAGCACATTTTATAAAGTCTTATAAATTCTTTTGGATGAGGGGTTATAACAACATCTTTTCTGTTTAAATACCAAAGCAAAGCCTCACTTAAAAAACAGTTTGCATCCAAGATCAAAGGAGTGTTTTGCAAAATTTCATCTTTTAGAAAATCCAAATTTTCAAGCCCCATGCCTAAAGCAATAGCACTTGCATTATTTTCAATTTTTTCTTTTAACATCAAAAGAGGCGAGAAACTTTTTTGTGCTACTAAAGAAACAAGACCTGCTCCAAAATTTAAGGCCCCAAGTCCCGCTAAAGTTCCAGCGCTTGCATTGGCAACTATATAAATATGACCAAAATTTCCTTTATTGGCGTTGATTTTTCTATCTATAGTTTTTAAATCTTTTTTTTCAAGCAAAAAAGCTTGAGAATTAGGGTAAAATTTCTTAGAGCTAATGCCTAAATTGGCTATTTTAATCCTTCCTACAAATTCCTTAGCAAAATCTTCAAGTAAAATTTCCTTTAAAGCTCCCATACAAAGTGTAATATCAGCTTTAAAACAAGGATAAAATCCCAAATTTGTAGGTATATCACAAGCTATTTTTAAAGCTTTGCTTTGATTAACTTTTTGAATGATTAAACTTGTTTTTTCATCTAAACAACGATTTGAACCTGTGCCTAAAATACAATCAACAATAATATGAAATTTCTTAAAATCGGGTTCTTTTTGACAAAATTTAAAAGCATAATTTTGTAAAATTTGCTCTTGTTTTTTAAAAAGCGTATTTTCTTTAAAGCCTATTTTATAGACTTTAGCGTGTTTTAAATTTCTTAAAGCCACCAAGCCATCTGAAGCGTTGTTGCCCCCACCTAATAAAAAAAGTATTTTTACTTTTTTAATCTTGCGTTGAATGCGGATTTTTTTAGCTTCTTTTTTAATCAGCTTGGCTAAATTTAATCCCGCATTTTCCATTAAAATAAGCTCATCTAAGCCTTTATTTATAGCATTTTGTTCTAAAATTTTTATATTATCAATAATAGCTTTCATAATCTTTTTTCACCAAAAAATATATATTTTTTTCTCTTTCTTCTTCAAATTTTTTCATTTTAGGTAAAAATTTCTGGATCAAAGCACGAAAATTCTTAAAACCATAATTTTGCGGATGAAAATCCGAGTATTTGCGGTTCATATTAGTGCGGATTTGTGCGTATTCAGCGCGCCCTTTTTCATCGATAAGCTGTTCGGTGATATTGATTAAAGCTCTTAAATAATCTTTACTTAAAATATCTTCTTTTTTACTCTCATCTTTATCTAAATAAAAAAATTCACTAAAGGCATTTACATAGGATTTTATAGACTTTTCAAGCCCCATTCCTATAACTTGTTTTTTATTTTCTCTTAATTTTTGAATGAGTGAAGTATAATCACTATCGCTTGAAACAATAACAAAAATATCTATGTTTTTTTCATAAAATATGGACATGATTTCAGTGATTAAATACATATCGCTTGAGTTTTTGTTGGCTGCAAAATTAAATTGTTGCATAGCGATTAAAGAATATTCAGCAATTTGCTCTCTCCAACCTTGTATATTTTTTTGAGTCCAATCCCCATAAATGCGTTTAATGATAACCTCTCCATAATCTGAAGCGATATCAAAAATACTTTTAGCGTATTTTGCAGGGATATTTTCTGCATCTATAAAGATAGCTATACTTTTATTTTCCATTTTAATTCCTTGCTCTAAAGCTTAAAGCTTCTAAAATATGGGTTTTGTTAATATTAAGACTTTGTTCTAAATCCGCTATACTTCTTGAAACTTTTAAAATTTTATTAAGCGATCGCAAAGAAAGATTATAACGTGAAATTGCTAAATCTAGCGTATCTTTGGCATCTTTTTCTAGTACACAAAAACGACTTAAATCTTCATCTTTTAATTTCCCATTAAATTCTTTTTGCCCTCGTTTTTTACCAAAAATAAAAGCTTGTAAAATTTTTTCACTCATTTCTTTAGAACTTATACTCGTTTTATCATCCTTGCTGATCTCATCCATAGCTACATAAAGATCAATCCTATCCATAATAGGAGCTGAAATGTGATTTTTGTATTTTTTAATCTCATTTTCACTACAAACACAAGAAAGATTTTTAGAAAATAAATTTCCACAAGGACAAGGATTTTGGGCAGCTATAAAGCTAAATTTTGTTTCATAAGTGATTTTAGAATTTACTCTTGAAATATGAATTTTATGATCCTCTAAAGGCTCTCTTAAACTCTCTATGATTTGCTTGTTAAAATGTGGAAATTCATCAAAAAATAATACTCCACCATTTGCAAGTGCGACTTCTCCAATTCTAGCATTTTTTGTTCCTCCACCAAAAATACTTGCTCTTGTAGAAGTATGATGAGGATGACGAAAAGCACGAATTTTAGTAAATTCACAATCTTTTGAATCTAAAGACATATAAGCATTTTGTATTAAAATTTCACTTAAACTTTGAGGAGGCATGATATAAACAAGGCGTTTAGCACACATACTTTTACCACTTCCTGGACTTCCTTCAAGTAAGATATTATGCATACCTAAAGCAGCTATCATACAAGCTCTTTTAGCTTTTTCCTGCCCTTTGATATCTTTAAAATCAAGTTTAAAATCCATATTTTGTAAAAAAATTTCATTTTCTATTTGTAAAGGACTTGCGAATAAAGGATGATTGTGAGAAAAACGAAAATTTTCATAATTTTTTTCTTTAAAAAACTCTATTGCTTCATTTAAATTTTCAAGTCCATAAACCTCTAAATTTGGTATCATGGAAGCTTTTTGTGCTATACTTTTTGGAACAACGATTTTAGCTTTTTTAATTTTAGCAGAAAGAAACAAAAGCAAAGAAAAAAGCTCATTTGTGCTTTTAATACTTCCATCAAGTCCTAATTCTCCTACTACAAAAAAGTCATCTAATTCTTCATTTTGCAAAAGGATTAATAAAGCGATAGCCAAATCAAAATGCGATCCCTTTTTTGGGATGCCTGAAGGACTAAGATTGATAGTAATTTTTTTAGCAGGAAAAGCAAAATCACAACTTAAAAGCGTGGCTTTGATGCGTTCGACACTTTCCTTAATCGCTACACTTGCAAGTCCTACTATGCTTAAATTTGGCAAACCTCTTGTAAAAGTGGATTCTACCTCTATAATGTCTAAGCCTTCATGAAAGCTTATGCACTTTAGTTTTTTCATTTCTCTTTTTTATGATTTTTCTTCTTTTTCTTAAATTCTTTATCGAATTTTTGACGCTTAGCAAAAGAAATTTTTTCTATAAATAAATGTCCATTCAAATGATCATTTTCGTGTTGAATAGCCACAGCTAAAAAACCTTTTGCTTCAAGTTCTTTAAATTCTCCAAAGCGATCTTGATATTTAAGCAAGATATGATTATAGCGTTTCACTTCTTCAAAAAAATCTGGCACACTCAAACACCCTTCGGTACAAGTGATCATTTCTTCATCTAAAGGAATAATTTCAGGATTGATAATCTCTAGCAAATCTTCTTTTTTTTGTTCATCATTTTCATCAAAAATATTTACAAGTAAAACACGCAAAGGAATATCCACTTGAATAGCTGCTAAACCTACTCCATTACTTGCTATCATAGTTTCATACATATCATCAAGCAAGGTGTGAAGTTCTGTATCAAATTTATTTACAATTTCAGAGTTTAAAAAAAGTCTAGGATTAGGATAAGTGATAATTTTTCTAACCATTAAAAAACCTTTGTTTTAAATGATCTCCAAAGAAATCATTTAAAACTTTTTTCCAAAACCTTATCAATCAGCCCATATTCTTTAGCTTCTTGTGCTGACATGAAAAAATCTCTTTCTGTATCTTTTGCTATTTTTGCAACTTTTTGCTTAGTATTTTTTGCCAAAATATCATTAAGTATAGTTTTAAGTCTTAAAATTTCTTTGGCTTGAATTTCAATATCTGTGGCTTGACCTCTAGCTCCACCTAAAGGTTGATGAATCATAATGCGTGAATTAGGCAAAGCAAAGCGTTTTCCTTCTGCGCCACAACTAAGCAAAAATGCTCCCATCGAAGCAGCTTGTCCTATACAAATCGTACAAACATCAGGTTTGATATAGTTCATAGTATCATAAATACTAAAACCACTTGTAATTACACCACCTGGAGAATTGATATAAAGATAAATATCTTTTGTAGGATCTTCAGCTTCTAAAAAAAGAAGTTGTGCTACGATAGAAGCGGCAAGTTCATCATGAATTTCACCACTTAACATAATAATTCTATCTTTTAAAAGACGTGAATAAATATCATAACTTCTTTCACCACGACTAGATTTTTCAATAACATAAGGAATAAACATTATTTATCTTCTTTCTCTTTTTTACTCGCTTTTTCCGATTTTTCTGTTTTTGGCATAAAAATATCATTAAAAAGTTTTTCTTCAATCAAAGCCATTTTCACAGCAGGTAAAGCTCCTTGTTTTTTATAGTTTTCTAAATGCTCTTTTGGATTCATACCATAGCGATATGCTTCAAAATAAATCGCTTGAATCAATTCTTGATCATTTACTTCAATCTTACGCAATTTTGCAAGCTCATCAATGATAAAAGTAAGTTTTACACTTTTTTGCGCTTCTTCTTTAAAAGAATCACGTTTTTCTTGGTATTTTTCTTTACTTGCTTTAAGCTCTTCAATTTCTTTTTCGCTAAAAGTATTAAAAGCCGCACGCATTTGCATATCAGTTTCTTGTTCTACTATGCCTTTAGGTAAATCAAAATTATATTTTTCAATCAAAGCATCTGCAAATTTGCCTTTTAATTCATCATTTACAAGTTTGAAAAGTTTTTCATTTTTGATTTGCTCTTTTAATTTTTCATCTAAAACTTCAACACTAGCTTTTTCTTCTCCTGGTAAAAGTTTTTTAAGCATTTCATCATCAAGTTCTGGAATTTTAAGCTCTTGAATCTCATGTAGTTTTACTTTAAATACTGCATCTTTACCCGCTAAATGCGCCGCACCGTATTCTTTAGGGAAAGTTACTTTGATATCTTTTTCTTCACCTATTTTCATTCCCACCATACCATCTTCAAAACCTGGGATAAATTGCTTAGAACCAATTTCTAAAACATAATTTTCAGCTTTACCACCTTCAAAAGCTTTATCATCCACAAAACCTTCAAAATCAAATTTTGCAAAATCACCTTCTTTTAAAGCTCTTTTTGTTTTTATAGCTTCAGGAGTAGCAAAACGCTTTAAAAGTTCATCTTTTTTCTCATCAATTTCTTTTTTATTTACTTTTGGAGTTTGATATTCAGGGATAAGTTTTTCATAACCATCAAGTTTAATTTCAGGTTTAAAAGAAAGTATTAACTCAGCAATAATTTCTCCATCTTTACGATCAAATTTTTCAAAATATGGCTCACCTACAAGCTCTTTACTTTCTTTTTTAAGTTCTTGTAAAGCACTATTTACAGCGGATTTAAAAAGATTTTGTTCTGCATCTTGAGTGAGTTCTCTTTCATATCTTTTAAGTACAGCACTTACAGGAACTTTTCCTGGTCTAAAACCGTCCATTTTTACACTTTTAGAAGCTTTTTTTGCTAAATTTTCTACTTCACTTTTGATCATTCCTGAAGGAATTTTTACACTAGCAGTCGCATTAACAGAATCTAGTTGCTTTGCCTTTACTTCCATAGTTTTTTTCCTTATAAAATAAAATTTGCTTTCAATGATAGCAAATTTTTCCTTATTGCTTGCATAAAATTTTAAAGTAATTTATGATAAAATTGCAATATTACATTATTATTAAAATATAAAAATATTTTTTGGAGAAAAATTTGCAAAAAAAATTTGAAGATTGTGTTAAAACCATACTTGAAATTATAGGAGAAAATCCAAATCGTGAAGGACTGATTAAAACACCAAATCGTGTTTTTAAAGCTTATGAATTTCTTACTAGTGGTTATACACAAAATGTCAAAGAAATTTTAAATGACGCTTTATTTGAAAGCTCTAATAATGAAATGGTTTTAGTGCGTGATATAGAATTTTATAGTCTTTGCGAACATCATCTTTTACCTTTTTTTGGGCGTGCTCATGTAGCCTATATTCCTAATAAAAAAGTAGTGGGTTTAAGCAAAATTCCACGCCTTGTAGAGGTGTTTGCAAGAAGACTTCAAATTCAAGAACAACTTACCGAACAAATCGCACAAGCTTTAATGGAAAATGTCGATGCCAAAGGTGTTGGCGTAGTCATAGAAGCAAGACATATGTGTGTTGAAATGCGTGGAGTACAAAAAGCTAATTCCACCACTACAACTTCAGCTTTGCGTGGAATTTTCTTAAAAAATGAAAAAACTAGAGAAGAATTTTTTTCTCTCATAAACTCTGCTAAACAGGTAAGATTTTAATGAATCTTGAAAAACTACGCTCCAAACTTGGCAAAGAAAATTTAAGTGCTATTTTTGGAGAGATTACAAAAATTTCTGCTACGAGTATAGAAATTCGTGGGCTTAAAACAGGGGTTGGAGATATAGTGAAGCTAGTTTCCAATGAAAATGAAAATTTAAACACTCTAGCTATGGTCGTAGAAATCAAAGAACAATTTAGCTATTTAAGCCCTTTTTCTTTTATAGAGGGTTTTAAAATAGGCGATCGTGCTTTCATAAGTGATGCAGGTATGCAAATAGGCGTTAGCGATGAACTTTTAGGCAGGGTAGTAGATCCTTTTATGCGTCCAAAAGATGGTAAAGGAGCTATAGAAGTAAGTAAATATATGCCTATAATGCGTGCACCTATTGATGCGATGAAAAGAGGGCTTATAGAAGAAGTTTTTCCCGTGGGTGTTAAAACCATAGACGCACTTTTAACTTGTGGTGTAGGGCAAAAACTTGGTATTTTTGCAGGAAGCGGAGTAGGAAAATCCACTCTTATGGGAATGATAGTTAAAAATTCTAAAGCTCCTATAAAGGTAGTGGCACTCATAGGAGAAAGGGGGCGTGAAATTCCTGAATTTATACAAAAAAATTTAGGTGGAAAGCTCGATGATACAGTGATTATTGTTGCTACAAGTGATGATAGTGCTTTAATGCGTAAATACGGTGCTTTTTGCGCAATGAGTGTGGCAGAATACTTTAAAGAACAAGGTAAAGATGTACTTTTTATCATGGATAGTGTAACACGTTTTGCTATGGCGCAAAGAGAAATAGGACTAGCTCTTGGGGAGCCTCCTACAACCAAAGGTTATCCACCAAGTGTTTTAAGTCTTTTGCCTCAACTCATGGAAAGAACGGGTAAAGAAGAAGGTAAAGGCACTATAACGGCCTTTTTTACCGTTTTGGTGGATGGCGATGATATGAGCGATCCAATCGCCGATCAAAGTCGTTCTATCTTAGATGGACATATTGTTTTAAGTCGTGAATTAACAGACTTTGGAATTTATCCTCCTATTAATATACAAAACTCTGCTTCAAGGGTAATGAGTGACATTATAAGTCCTGAGCATAAACTTTGGGCAAGAAAATTTAAGCGTTTAAACTCGCTTTTAAAAGAAAATGAAGTATTGCTTCGCATTGGCGCTTATCAAAAAGGAAGTGATAAAGAACTTGATGAAGCTATTTCTAAAAAAGAATTTATGCAAAAATTCTTAGGTCAAAATCCTGAAGAAAGCTTTGAATTTAATCAAACTTTAGAGCTTTTAAGTCAAATTGATACACCAAATACTCCTTTGCCACCAACTCAAAATATAAATGTAGGAAGTGCAAGTGCAACCTTGCCTAATCCTAATTTAAAATAAAATTATTTAATAAAATAATCTCCATCAAAACTGATTAAAGAATATTTCCTTTCATCGCCTATACTTTGAGTTAATTCTTCTATGCTTAAAAAACTTAGCGTATCAGCTTCTACATATTCGCGCACTTCTTCAGCGTTTTTATTTGCGCTGATAAGTTCTTCAAAAGTTGGAGTATCTATGCCATAAGTATCAGGAAATTTGATCTCAGGACAAGCTATGGCAAGATGAATTTTGTTCGCTCCTGCAGCACGAAGTAAAGAAATGATTTTTTTAGAAGTAGTACCACGCACCAAGCTATCATCAATGACTACGATTTCTTTGCCTTCTAAAACTTTACGCATAGGATTAAGCTTTAATTTTACTTTTAAATTTCTAAGCTCTTGAGTTGGCTCTATAAAAGTTCTTCCTACATAATGATTTCTTACTATTGCCATTTCAAGAGGGATTTGTAAATATTGAGCAAAACCTATAGCTGCACTTACTCCACTATCTGGCACAGGCACGACAAAGTCTGCTTTATAAGCAAATTTTTTAGCTAAAGCTTCGCCCATTTTTTTACGCACTTCATACACGCTTTTGCCTTCTACTATGCTATCAGGTCTAGCAAAATAAATGTATTCAAAAGCGCAAATTCTAGGAGTTTGAGAAAAAAGTTCTATGCTTTCAAATTTATCATTTCCCTGAGTAAAAATAAGCATTTCTCCTGGTTTAACATCACGAATAAATTCAGCCTCTATAAGATCAAAAGCACAAGTTTCACTAGCAACTATATAGCCTCCATCTTTTAAACGCCCTAAAGACAAAGGACGCACCCCATGAGGATCTCTTACAACATAAAGTTTATCTTTGCTTGCTAAAACAAAACAATAAGCTCCTATACATTCTTTTAAACTCTCAATAAATCTATCTTTTAGACTTTCTTGCTTGCTTCTTGCGATAAGATGGACAACATTTTCTGTGTCCATATTGGTTTGAAAAATAGCCCCATCTTGAATAAGTCTTGATCTTACCTCTTCTTTATTGACTAAATTTCCATTATGCGCTAAAGCAATATCACCTAAAACTGAAGTAGCTGCTATGGGCTGAGCGTCATTTAAGCTTGAATTTCCTGCTGTAGAATAGCGATTATGCGCTATAGCGATTTCACCTTCTAAAGTTTTTAGATTATCAGGATTAAAAATTTGACTCACTTCACCTTTAGCTTTAATAGTCTTAATATTTTTACCATTACTCACACTAATACCACTTGCTTCTTGCCCGCGGTGTTGCATAGCAAAAAGCGCATAATACGCATAAGTGCTAGCATTTTTTGAATTGATAACTCCTACAACTGCACACATTTTAAATTCCTAAAAAATCATTGATTGAATACATTTTTGCTTCTTGCTTACTAAGCCAAATAGCGATTTTAATCGCACCTTTAGCAAAAGTCGCCCTTGAAGTAGCAGTATGATTAAGTTCTAAAAACTCACCATCTTCATAAAAACCTACTGTATGGCGTCCTACTATATCGCCACCCCTTAAACTCATCACGGCAATCTCATCTTTGCTTCTTTCACCTATAATGCCATCTCTTCCACTTACTCTTACTTTTTCAAGTTCTAAATTTCTAGCTTTTGCTACACTTTGGGCTAAAGTCATAGCCGTACCACTTGGTGCATCTTTTTTATGGCGATGATGCATTTCTAAAATTTCTATATCAAAATTTTTTAACATTTGACTTGCTTTGCTAGCAAGATAGTTTAAAACTGCAACACCTAAAGACATATTGGTCGCATAAAAAATCGGCATCACTTCACTAGCACTTTGCATCAAATGTAAAATTTTCTCATCAAGCCCTGTTGTACCTATTACCAAAGGTTTAGGCATAGTTCTTGCATAATTTAAAAGTTCATGAGTTCCACTTGGGGAAGAAAAATCAATAATCACATCACTTTTTTCAAAAAGCTCTTCTAAATTTCCACCCTTATCATAAAGTATCGAAATTTGTGCTTGTGTTTCGCTTTTTAAACATTCTTCAATCTGTTTTCCCATGCGTCCTTTAGCGCCATAAATTCCTATTTTAATCATCTTTTTCCTTGAAAATAAAATATTGATTTTAGCATTTATTTTGTAAATTTTAAATAATAAAATTAAGCTTTATGGTTTTTTAATTTATATAAATTATCTAACAATTTTGCTTCTTCTCCTAAGCCCTTGCTATGATAAAATTTTAAATTTTTACTAAGATATTTTTGCTCTACCCAGCCACCAAAATCATGCGGATAAAGATAGTTTTGTTTTTCTTGATGATTGTTGTTAAGATAATTAGGTATTTCTAAAGCCGCATTATTTTTTACATAGTTTAAAGCTTCATTGATAGCTTTGTAGCTTGCATTAGATTTGATTGTGCTTGCTAAATAAACTACGCATTGGGCTAGGATAATTCTTGCTTCAGGATAACCTATATTTTTAACAGCTTCTAGAGTCGAAACTGCTAAATTTAGAGCATTTGGATCGGCATTTCCAACATCTTCACTTGAAAAAATCACCAAACGTCTAGCGATAAAATCCGCACTTTCTCCTGCATCAATAAGTCTTGCAAGATAATAAATAGCTGCATCAATGTCACTTCCGCGTAAACTTTTTATCATTGCACTTGCTAAAATATAATGTGTATCTTTTGAACTAACACCTTCGCTACTTATGGTGTTGCGAAGTTTTTTAAGATTTTCAAGACTGATATGTTTTTCATCTAAAACCAAGACAAATTCAAGCAAATTTAGCATAGCTCTTGCATCAGCACTTTTAAGTAGAAAATCTTTAGCTTCTTTATCAATACTAAATTTCATTTTTTCTTGTACACGCAAGAGTAAAGTTTCAAGTTCCTTTACCCCTAAAGATTTAAATTCAAAAAGCATGGAACGACTTCTTATACCAGAACTTAAAACAAAATACGGATTTTCAGTGCTTGCACCGATTAAAATTAAACGGTAATTTTCCATAGGAATTAAAAGCATTTCTTGTTGGGTTTTGCTAAGGCGGTGAATTTCATCAATAAAAATTAAAGGCTTATAAAGACTATTTTTATAATTATCTAAAATTTTTCTTAGTTCTTCGAGTTTAAAATTTCCTCCATCAAATTCATAAAAATCTAAGCCAAATTCTTTTGCTATAACTCTAGCAAAAGTTGTTTTTCCAGAACCTGCTGTTCCAAAAAAAATGCTATGAGGAAGTTTTTGTAAAGCAGTAAATTTTTTGAAAATTTCTATAAGCTCATATTGTCCTAAAATATCATCAAAATTTTCAGGGCGAAAGGTCAAAGCTAGGCTCATTAATTTAAATCCATATTTGAAAATTCACTACCATTAATTTTTAGCTGAGGATTGGCTAAGCTATCATAAGATAAATTTAGAAAAAAGTTATTATTTTCTTTTAAAAAATATTGATTTAAACCTCCATAATCCTTTGTCCAAGGAAAAATTTCATCAGGCTCATCTGAACTGATAACTTGTAATTTTGCTTGATAAGAGTTGTTGATATTTAAATTGCCTTGTAGACTGATGTTTTGTTTATTTTTTTCAAGAATTAAATTTTGTATTTTTAGATCAAGATTTTTTTGAATAAAATGAGAGATATTGAAATTTGAGTTAAGAAATTTATTTATGGTTATATTAAATTTTGTTTTGTCAAAATTTAAATTCTGACCCAATAAAGATTTAAGATCAATATCAATTTCATTGGATTTTCCTTGTATGTTTAAGTTTATTGTTGAATTTTCTTCATTAAAATTTACTTGGTTTTTGCTATAAAAAGAATTGATTTTATTGTTATCTAGTACAAGATAATCAAAGTTGATTTGTTGTTGGCTATCGCTAAATAAATTTAACTCATAAAATTGTACAGGATTGTTAAAAAATTGTTCGTAATTTAAATTTTGCAATACAAATTTAGTATAAAATTGAGAAAAATTAATCATATCAAAATGTATTTTAATGTTTTTAATTTCTAAATTTTTATTCATTAAAGCTTCAATATATCCGCCGTTTATGATGGTATCTCCGCCTTCATTGCTTAAATTTATATCTTTAATATTTAGAAATATTTTAGAGTTGTTATCGTGTAATTTGAGAGTAAAAGTTCCTAATTTATTGTTTTTTAACACTTCATCTAAAAAATCAAAAGGATTTGTAAAATTTCCTTTTATAATTTTATTTAAGAAAAAATAATTATTAAATTTAAGGTTGATTTTGGTTGAAAGCTGTGTATGAGAGTGATTTAAAGTAAAACTTCCTTTAGAAGTTAAAAAACCTTTTTTGAAGTAAATATCTGTAATTGTATAATCAGGATTGCTGTTTTTAATAAATTTATTAAATAAAAGTTCGTTAGTGTATCCTATATAAAATATATGAATAATAAAACCTAATATAAAACAAAAAACAATAAAAATCCATTTTTTCATTATTTGCCTTAGATGAAAATATAAGTGTTATTTTATAAATTGCTTGTTAAAAAAGAGTTTAAATTTTTATTTAAGAGTGATGAAGTAGTTTAGTAAAGAATGATTTTTATAAATCCCTTGTTAAGGGATTTATATTAATAAGCTTTTTTATAACATTGAATTTCAATTTTTCTAGCTACTGGAATAGCCTGAGTATTTGGTGTAGCAGGTGTTCCATAAGAAATTTTACTTTCTAAAAAATTTCCAACCTGTAAATCTTTAAAAGTTCCATCTTTATCTGTTCCAAAAATACCACAATCATCCATTTCTATTTCGGTATTTGGTAGAACTTTTATAGCCATTTGTCCGCCATAAATAGAGTCAATAAGCAAGGTTTTATTGTTATCATAAATTTGTGCAATAGTACCTTCAAGTTTTAGACTATCTGCAAAAAGCATTGAGCTAGCTAAAAGTGCTGATGCGAATAAAATACTTTTTTTCATAATTATTTCTCCTTAATGTAAAGTGATGACATTATAAAATTTTTAAGTGAAGTGAATGTGAAATTAAAAATTTTGACTTTCATAAATTAATACGCTTTGATTATTTTCAAAAAAAGTTTGTGGAAAAAGATATAAACCTTCATTAAAAGGAGCTTTGATTAGAGTGTATTGAAGATGAAATGGGGTAATGGAGTTAATAGATTGTTCTAAAAAAGTAGTGCAGTAAAAAGCATCTTTATCTGTACTTATGATAAATTTTCTGCCTAAATGTTCCAAAGCTTTAGTAACTATTTTTTGTTTGGTTTTTTCATCAAATTTTAATCTTTTAATAGCAATTTTATGACTCAGTTTTAAAAAATCATCCATAGAGCTTAAGATAACTTGGTTTTTAGCGTTTTTGTCATCATCTGTTGTAGCATGTATGAGTATAGTTGGAGAAGTTTTAACTACCATAGCGATATGAGAATAAGGGCTTTGACTTAAATTTTCTATTAAAAAACTTTCACTTCCTATTCCTGCACGAAAGACAAGATCGCCTATTTCAAGAGAAGGTAGATGGGGTTTTTGATGATTTGAAGGATTGGAATTTAGAAAGAAACCCCAAATTCCAATCAATAAAAATAAAATTAAGAAAAAATATAAAATTTTATTTAAGTAAAACAAGCCATTTTCCATCTTTTTTAGCAAGAAAAACATTGCTGCTTTGATTATTATCATTGTTAAATAACACTAAAACTCTGATTTTAGCAGAATCTTCATTGATTGTTTTTTCTTCAATTTGAATATCTTTAACACCACCCATTCTTTTTGCTTTGGCTGCATTTTCAGCAACAACTTGAGTGATTTTACCACTAACAAATGTTTTTTCTTCATCACTTTTAGCTTCGCTAAGATCAATGTAACTCATAACAGATTTAGCATCACCACTGTAAAGATCTTTTGTAAAATTTTTAGCTAAATCTTCAGGATTTGAAGAACCGCAAGCCACTACAAAAAAGGCAACTAAAGCCAAGAAAGAAAGTTTGAAAAATTTCATTTTTTTCCTTTGATAGTATAAATTAAAATATTCATAATTATAGCAAAATAATTCAAAATTATTTTTTTATTCTTGTTTAAAATGGTTACATTAGAAAATATATTTTTTTCAAAAAGCTATAAATTAAACACATATAAGTTGGACTTAAAATATCCTATTTTATTATCGAATAAAAATGATACAAAAGGATAGGATATGGAAATTTTTTTAGCTTTATTGGGTTTTTTCTCGTTAGGATTGATAGTTTGGCTTTTGCTAAAAGATTATACTACTCCAGCATTAGCTTTTATAAGTGTAAGTATTAGTGTAGCTTGCATTTTACTTATTCTTGAACAGCTTGGTTTTGGCGTGGGTGCAGCTTTAGGGGTTAAAGGAGGTGTTTTTGATATTAAAACATTGGTTGCTTTTATTAAAGATGGAGTCAAAAGCGTAACGGATACGGCAGCTTTGTTTGTTTTTTCTATACTCTTTTTTAGTGTTTTAAATGCAAGTGGTTTTTTTACTAAAATTTTAAATGCATTTTTATCAAAAATGAAAGCTAATGTATATCAAGTTTGCATTCTTACTGTTTTTATTGCTGCTGCTGTGCATTTAGATGGTTCAGGTGCTTCTACTTTTCTTATTGTAATACCTGCATTATTACCTATTTATGAGCGTTTAGGTATAAGAAAGACTTCAATGTTATTGATTATTACTTCGGCTATGGGGGTTATGAATGTTATTCCTTGGGGTGGTCCTACTTTAAGAGCGGCTACTAATATAGGAATGGATGCAAATTTGCTTTGGCACCATATTATACCTATTCAGATTGTAGGTTTGGTATTATCCCTTCTTTTGGCAATTTGGATTGCTAAGATAGAAATAAAAAGAGGTGCAGGCGCAGGTAACTTGTCTGGAATAAATTTAAATATAGAAAAAAGCGAACACCATAATGAAAAATGGTTTTGGTTAAATTTACTTGTAGCTATTGGGGTTATTGGGCTTTTAATTAGCGGTATTATTCCTAGTTATATTTGCTTTATGATAGGACTTGCAATAATTTTACCGCTTAATTATCCTAATTTAAAAACAGCTAAAAAAGTTTTAGATCGTGCAAGTGGTGGTGCAATGCTTATGTATATTACTTTAATTGGTGCTGGGATATTAATAGGCGTATTTGATAAAAGTGGTATTATGGAGAAAATGGGTGTTTTGATTTTAAATTTTGTTCCAGATTATTTAGGCGCTTATATTCCTTTGATGGTAGGGATATTGGCTGTTCCAATGGCAATTATTTTTTGTACAGATTCTTATTTTTATGGAGTGATGCCTATAGTTTTGAGTGTAACTAAGGCTTTTGGCGCTGAACCTTTGACTATAGCTATTATCATGGTGATAGCAAGAAATTGTGCGACATTTATTTCTCCTGTTGTGCCTGCAACTTTGCTAGGTTGTGGTTTAGCAGAGGTTAATATTAAAGATCATATCAAAAGAAGCTTTTTTTATATATGGGGTATAAGTATTATTTGCTTGATTTTTGCTGAGGTAGCTGGGATAATATAATTAAAATAAAAGAACTTTTGATTTTTCAATGATTGGTTCATTGTTTTATGATATTTTTGAGTCAAAAATTTATAAAAATATAAGCGTTTTTTTGTATTATTTTATTTTGCTTTAGAGAAAATTATAAATTTAAACTTATAAGAATATTTTTTAAGTTGAAAGTAAATTTTAAAACGGAGAAATGATGTACAAAAAACAAAATTTACCAGAACTTACCTTAAGGGGTTTGATTTTGGGAAGTATTTTAACTATTATTTTTACAGCTTCAAATGTATATTTGGGGTTAAAAGTGGGACTTACTTTTTCATCATCAATTCCAGCTGTGGTCATCTCCATGGCGGTTTTGAGTCTTTTTAAGACTTCAAATATTTTAGAAAATAATATGGTTCAAACTCAAGCTTCAGCAGCAGGAACTTTATCATCAGTTATTTTTGTTATCCCAGGGCTTTTTATGTGTGGGTATTGGAGTGAATTTCCACTTTGGCAAACTTTTATGATATGTCTTTGTGGTGGTGGACTTGGAGTGCTTTTTACTATACCATTAAGAAGGGCTATGGTGGTTGAAAGTAAACTTGCTTATCCTGAGGGTAGAGCCGCAGCTGAAATTTTAAAAGTAGCCAATAAAGATCAGAGTAATAAAAAAGGAAAACAAGGCATTAAAGAAATAGCATTAGGCTCTTTTATAGCTGCTATTTTTAGTTTATTAAGCAATGGTTTTAAACTCGCTGCAAGTGAGAGTAATTTTGCTTTTATTTGGAATAAAATGGCTTTTGGTTTTTCTATGGGATATTCTTTGGCACTTTTAGGAGCAGGTTATTTAGTTGGTTTAGCAGGTGCTATAGCTCTTTTTGTAGGTATGTTTTTAGCTTGGGGTATTTTTACTCCCTATCTTTCAAATTTTGAATTTGATAGTGCAAAAAATGCCGTAGATTTAGCTTCTAGTGTATGGAGTTCTAAAGTAAGGCTTATAGGAACAGGAGCTATTGCTATAGCAGCGCTTTGGACTTTAATAGAACTTTTAAAACCCGTTATTGAAGGTATTAAAGAAATTGTTAAAAATGTTAAAATTACTAATCAAGAAAAAAATGAAAGAACAAATATAGACCTTTCTTTAAAAAGTATTTTTATACTTTTTGTTTTAATGGTTGTGGGTTTATTTATTACTTTTTATAGTTTTGTTGAAGATGCTAACTTAAGTATTTATTATCAAATGCTATTTTCATTTGTTGGAACTTTAGTTTCTGTTTTAATAGGTTTTTTTGTTGCAGCAGCTTGCGGATATATGGCAGGACTTGTAGGATCTTCTTCTAGTCCTATTTCTGGAATCGGACTTATTGGTGTTATTATTTCTTCTATTGTTTTTTTGGTTTTAGGTGTGGAACTTTTTCAAGATCCTATGCTTTCTAAATTTGCAGTAGCATTAGCTATTTTTACTACTAGTGTTATTTTGGCTACAGCTGCTATTTCGAATGATAATTTACAAGATTTAAAGACAGGACATTTAGTCGGAGCTACTCCTTGGAAGCAACAAGTTGCTTTACTTGTAGGCTGTGTTTTTGGTGCTTTGGCTATAGTTCCTGTTTTAAATTTGCTTTATCAAGCCTATGGTTTTGTTGGAGCAATGCCAAGAGAAGGTATGGATGCTTCATCGGCTTTAGCAGCACCGCAAGCGAATTTAATGAGTACTATCGCTCAAGGAATTTTTCATCACAATATAGAGTGGGGTTATATGGCTTTTGGTGTATTTGTAGGAATTTTAATGATTATTATAGATAAAATTTTAAGAAGAACACAGAAAATGTCTTTGCCGCCTTTAGCCGTTGGAATAGGTATTTACCTTCCGCCTGCTGTAAATATACCTTTAGTTATAGGCGGAATTTTAAAATATATTGTAATGCAATACTTGACTAAAAAATATGCAAAAAATTCTCATAAAGAAGAAAAACTTGCAAGTTGTGAGCAAAGAGGCACGCTTTTTGCTTCAGGGCTTATAGTGGGTGAAAGTATTTTTGGGGTAATTATCGCAGGAATTACTGTATTTTCAGTAAGTATGGGTGGTAGTGAAAATCCTTTAGCTTTAAATTTAGCAAATTTTCATGATAGCGAGCTTTTCGCACTTATCTTTTTTGTGGGAGTTGTATTATATTTCATTAAGCGTATTGTTAAAAAAGATGCTTAATTTTTGGGGTTAAAACCCCATTTAATCCATTCTGATATAATTTTTCTTTTGCAATTATCATTCAAGGATTAAAATGGAAAATTTATATGCTTTAATACTTGGAATTATAGAAGGTCTGACTGAGTTTTTACCTGTTTCTTCAACAGGACATATGATTTTAGGTACGACTATTTTAGGTATTGATATAGATGAGTTTTGGAAAAGTTTTTTGATTATCATCCAGCTTGGTTCTATTTTGGCGGTAATTTTTGTATTTTGGCGTAAATTGTTTCAAGGGCTTGATATTTGGTTAAAACTTGCAGTGGGATTTTTTCCTACTGGAGTTATAGGGCTTTTTGTGGCAAAATACTTAAATGCTTTATTTAATGGTTGGGTTGTGGTTGGAATGCTCATTTTTGGTGGTGTTGTGCTTATTCTTATAGAACTTGCGCACAAAAATAAACAATATCGTATCAATTCCTTAGAAGAAATAAGCTTTAAACAAGTTTTTTGTATAGGTATTTTTCAATCTTTAGCCATGATTCCTGGCACTTCAAGGAGTGGAGCAAGTATTATTGGTGGGCTTTTGTTAGGATTTAATAGAAAAGTGGCTGCTGAGTTTAGTTTTTTGCTTGCTATTCCAACGATGATTATTGCTACAGCTTATAGTATTTATAAAGAGCCTGAATTACTGAGCAATGCAAATTCTTTAATTCCTTTAGGCATAGGTTTCATCACTGCTTTTGTTGTTGCGGTTTTAGTTATAAAATTTTTCTTAAAATTTATTTCTAAATTCGACTTTATCCCTTTTGGAATTTATCGTATTATTTTAGGATTTGTTTTCTTTTATTTGTATTATAGTGGGATTTTAAATGCTGGAAGTGAATTTAAGCTATAAATAAATATTAAATTTATTCTAAGATTTTTTTAAAAATAAGCTGAATTTCAAAAATAATTAAGTCTTAGAAAGTTAAAATTAGAACTTTATAAACACTCACAGGGTAAGTGAGCGACAAAGGGTTAAAAATATGGAAAAAGAAGTTATTGCGTATTTGGACAATGAGACGATAATTGACTCTCAAAGTGTGAAAGATACAAATTTAAAAGAAATTTATTTTGATAATTCTAAAGAAAGTTTAGAAGTAATCCGTCATTCTTGTGCACATTTAATGGCACAGGCGATTAAGAGTTTGTATCCTGAAGCTAAATTTTTCGTTGGTCCTGTTATAGAAGATGGATTTTATTATGATTTTCGTGTAGAAAGTAAGATCGGCGAAGAAGATTTAGTAAAAATTGAAAAAAAGATGAAAGAACTTGCTGAAGCAAAGATTGAAATTTCAAAATATGAAATCACAAAAAACGAAGCTTTGGCTAAATTTCAAAATGATGATTTAAAACAAGAAGTTTTATTGCGTATTCCTGATGGAGCTGTAAGTATTTATAAACAAGGTGAATTTGAAGATTTGTGTCGTGGTCCTCATGTGCCAAATACGAAATTTTTACGCTTTTTTAAACTCACTCGTGTTGCAGGAGCGTATTTGGGTGGCGATGAAAAAAGAGAAATGCTTACTCGAATTTATGGGACTGCTTTTGCAGATAAGGAAAGTTTAAAAGAGTATTTAACCATTATCGAAGAAGCTAAAAAACGCGATCATAGAAAGCTTGGAACAGAGCTTAAACTTTTTACTTTTGATGATGAGATCGGAGGTGGTCTTCCTATCTGGTTGAGTAATGGTGCAAGACTTAGATCTAAACTTGAACATATACTTTATAAGATCCATCGTTTGCGTGGTTATGAGCCTGTGCGTGGACCTGAGCTTTTAAAAGCAGATGCATGGAAAATCAGTGGGCATTATGCAAACTATAAAGAAAATATGTATTTTACACAAATTGATGAACAAGAATATGGTATTAAGCCTATGAACTGTGTGGGGCATATTAAAATTTATCAAAGTGATGTAAGAAGTTATCGTGATTTGCCTTTGAAATTTTTTGAATATGGCGTGGTGCATCGTCATGAAAAAAGTGGGGTTTTGCACGGACTTTTTAGAGTGAGAGAATTCACTCAAGATGATGCACATATTTTTTGTATGCCAAGTCAGATTAAAGAGCAGGTTTTAGAAATTTTAGCTTTTGTGGATAATTTGATGAAATTATTTGATTTTAGCTATGAGATGGAAATTTCAACTAAACCTGAAAAAGCCATAGGTGATGATGAAATTTGGGAAGTGGCAACTAAGGCTTTAAAAGAAGCTTTAGATGAACAAGGTTTAAAATATGGCATTGATGAAGGTGGCGGGGCTTTTTATGGGCCAAAGATCGATATTAAAATCACCGATGCCTTAAAAAGAAAGTGGCAATGTGGAACTATACAAGTAGATTTTAACCTACCAAGTCGTTTTAAACTCGAATATACTGATAGTGATAATGAAAAAAAACAACCTGTAATGTTGCATCGTGCGATTTTAGGTTCTTTTGAAAGATTTATAGGAATTTTAACCGAGCATTGTGCGGGTGAGTTTCCATTTTTTATCGCACCAACTGCGGTGGGTATAGTACCAATAGGCGAAGCACATATTGCTTACGCAAAAGAAATTCAAAAAGAATTATTAGAGCTTAATATCGATAGCGAGGTGTATGAAAAAAATGAGAGTTTAAGTAAGAAAATTCGTATCGCTGAAAAACAAAAATTACCTATGATTTTAGTTTTAGGCGATGATGAGGTGGCAAAGCGTAGCGTTGCTTTAAGGGATAGAAGAGCTAAAGAACAAAAAAATCTTAGCTTAGATGAATTTATTAAATTAGTTAAGGAGAAAATGAGTGAGGTACACTTTTGAGTAAAGAAAAAGAAGTATTGCTCAATGAAGAAATAAGAGCGGATGAAATCAGATGTGTTGGCGATGATGGCAAGGTTTATGGTATTATTAGTAGTGATGAAGCTTTAGAAATTGCAAATCGTTTAGGACTTGATCTTGTAATGATAGCTGCAGATGCTAAGCCACCTGTTTGCAAGATCATGGACTATGGTAAATTCCGTTATCAACAAGAGAAAAAACAAAAAGAAGCAAAGAAAAAACAAAAAGTGATTGATATAAAAGAAATCAAACTTTCTGTAAAAATTGCTCAAAATGATATTAATTACAAGGTAAAACATGCTTTAGAATTTTTAGAACAAGGTAAGCATGTGAGATTTCGTGTGTTCTTAAAAGGACGTGAAATGGCAACTCCTGAAGCAGGTGTAGCTTTGCTTGAAAAAATTTGGACTATGATAGAAAATGAAGCTAATCGTGACAAAGAGCCAAATTTTGAAGGTCGTTATGTAAATATGCTTGTAACTCCAAAAAAAGCTTAATCCACTTTTGTGGATAAGGCTTTTAAAGGTTTTAAATTTTGAAAGAAAATCCTTCTTTTTTAAAAGAGCAAATTATAACTTATCTTGGAAATAAAAGAGCGCTTTTAAGTTTTTTAAATAAGGGCTTTAAGGTAGCTAAAAAAGAACTTGGTAAAGATAAATTTAGTTTTTGTGATATATTTAGTGGCTCAGGTGTTGTAAGTCGTTTTGCAAAAGCGCACTCAAATTATATTTTAGCCAATGATTTAGAGGATTATTCAAAACTCATCAATGAGTGTTATCTTGCCAATAAAGACAAAGATTTACTTCAAAATATAAAAAAGCATTATAAAAATTTAATCCAAAATTTAGATTTTCAAAAAGGTTTTATCAGTGAGCTTTATGCTCCAAAAGATGATGATGATATTAAAAAAAATGAAAGGGTTTTTTATACTTTTAAAAATGCTTTATATCTTGATACTATAAGGCAAAAAATCGAAAATGAAATTCCAAAAGAATTGAGGCATTTCTTTATAGCTCCTTTGATTTATGAAGCCAGTGTTCATTCAAATACTAGTGGAGTTTTTAAAGGTTTTTATAAGGGTAAGGATGGCATCGGAAAATTTGGTGGCGAAGGACAAAATGCACTTAAACGAATTAAAGGAGAAATAGAGCTTAAAATGCCTATTTTTTCAAATTTTTCTTGTGAATTTGAAGTGATGCAAAAGGATGCAAGTATGCTTGCAAAAGAACTTGATTTTTTTGATGTAGTGTATCTTGATCCCCCTTATAATCAACACCCTTATAGTTCTAATTATTTTATGCTAAATTTAATCGCAAATTATAAAAAACCTGAAGAAATTTCTAAAATCAGTGGCATTCCAAAAGATTGGAACCGTAGCACTTTTAATAAGCCAAAATTTGCCCAAGATGCTTTATTTGAACTTATTAATGATTTAAAAGCAAGAGTGATTTTACTTTCTTATAATTGTGAAGGTTTTGTAAAAAAAGAAATTTTTTTAAAGCGTTTAAGTACTCTTGGAAAATGTCGGATTTTAGAACAAAAATATAATACTTTTAGAGCTTCTCGCAATCTTAAAAATCGTAATATCCATCTTCATGAACAACTTTATATTTTAGTTAAAAATTAAATTTTGTGCTAAAATTATATTTATAAAAAGGAGGGATTTATAAAACTAAAATTATCTTTTTGTGCATTAATGGCATTTGGTTTTTCTAATTATCTTTTTGCTTCGGCCATTGATCCAAAGTTTTATTTTCAAGAATATCTTGATTTTGCTAGCAATAAGGGTAAATTTCAAGTAGGTCAAATTGGCTTTGAAATTTTAGCAAAAAATCCTAATCAAAACATCTCTTTCAATGTGCCTATGATTGATTTTTCTACTTCAAATCGTGGAGGAAAATTCCAAGGAGAATTTACCAATATAGGACAATCTTATATAGTCAGTGCTTCTCATATGAGTACAAATCCAAATGGGGCTAATCAAGGCGATATAAAACAAGGTAGTATTTTACACTTTGGGGGTGTGGCAAATAGAGTGGTAAGTTCAAGTGATAATTTTACTTATAATAGACAAAATGTAGATTTTGCTGTTTTGAAAATGAGTAAGATCAATCTCAATAAAAGTGCAAATTTGAGTAAAGATTTAAATTTTATTGAAAAAAATATGGAAGATTCAGATGATATTTTTAGATACAAGGATCCTTTTTGGGATAGTTGTCAAAGTGGAAAATGTGATTATTCCAAAGGCAAAGGCAAGCTTTTTGATAGTTCGCGTTATGAGTACTTTGTAAGAGAGGGAAGTGGTATTGTAGCTTTAGGTTTTGAAGATACAAATAAAGTACCCATTAAGATTTTTGATTCTAATGAAATTAATTTAGGAGGTTTTGTCAGTTTAGCTCCTAAAAATACTGAAGATAAGCGTTTTAAGTTGCAATTTCTTAATTATACCAATGATAAAAGAAATCCTTTTACAAGCTCATCAACACCTGGGGATTCTGGAAGTGGAGTTTATGTTTATGATAAGATTGATAAAAAATGGTATTTAGTAGGTGTGGTAAGTACAAGCAATTGTAATGCCCATTTTACTGATAGATACACTTGTTCACAGGTTGATTATGCTTTGATCAATCAAGTAAAGATTAATGAATTTCAAAATACTCATAAAGTAGCCATAGGATCTGGAACTTATACACTTAGTAGTGATGGTTTGATGAAAGATGGTAAAAAAATAGAAAATGTAAGTTTGATTTCTGGGACTAATGCGGGTTATGTAAGCTATAAAAATTCTTTTGATGATAAGACTAAATATGATAAGAGAATTGAAGAAATGCAAAATAGCAAGGATTTGTATTTTTCTCAAAATGGAAGTATGAATTTAAATAGCGATGTGGATTTAGGCGCTAGTGTTTTAAATTTTGAACAAAATTCAAATTGGCAAATAACAGGCGATAAATGGCTTATACATGGAGGAATTTACGCTGATAAGGGTTCAAGTATAGAATATAATGTTAAAACCAAAAAAGATGATTTTCTTTATAAAATGGGCGAAGGAGAGCTTGTTGTCAAAAGTCAAAGTGTGGATGCAGGACTTAGGATGGGTGAGGGTAAGGTAAGTCTTGAGGGTGAAGGTTTAATCTTTGGCGAAATTTATATGAATGGTGGAACTTTAGGGTTTAAAAACGCACAAAATTTAAAAACTGATACTTTATATATGAATGGTGGAACTTTGGATTTATCAGGATTAACATTAAATTTTGATCAAATTAAAGCTAGCTCTAATAATGTTTTTATTACAAGCTCTAAAGCAGGGGCAAATTTAAATTTAGAAAACAAGCAAAATTATCTTTATCATGGCAATATCTTTTCAGATGAGGCTATAAATATCAATACAAAGAGTCAAAATAACTTAGTATTTGATGGTAATATTTACAATAAAGAAGGTGTTTTTAAGGCAGAAAATTCCAAGTTAAATTTTCAAGGACATGCTAGAATACACGCTTATGTAAGCGAAGAACAAGCTAAAAAACTTCAAGGGCAAGGTTTAAGTGCTTTAACCAAACCTGTAAGTTTTGCACAAGAAGATTGGGAAGATAGAGTTTTTGTTTTAAAAGAGCTTAATTTAGAAAAAAGCGAGTTTTATCTAGGGCGTAATGCAAGCTTAAAAGTAGAAAATCTTAATGCTAAAAATTCCAAAATAGAGCTTGGAAGTAAAAATTTGTGGATCGATGAAAAAGATGGGGAAAATATCACTGATAAAGTTCAAGATAGTTTTTATGGTGATGTTTCATATACAGGGGTTGGCAAAGAAATGGCTTTTGAGCAAAAGCTTCAAAATACTCAAAATGCTAAGATAGAAAAGGTTTATTTTAGCGGGAATTTAAATCTTGATCATTCTGATGCTACTTTACAAAACATAGTTTTTAGCGGTAATATTAAAGGTGTTGATGATGTACAAAAAAATCTTGTGATTAAAGATTCTTTGCTTGAGTCTAATATACAAATGAGTAATATTCAAGCAGAAAAAAGTGCCATTTATGGGAAAGTTGATGCAAAAAAATTAAGTGCAAATAATACAATATTTAAAATCAATGTGGATTTTGAAAAATCTAAGGCAGATTATATTAATTCTAAGGAAAGCGCGCAAGGAGTAAATAATACTTTAGTATTAAATTTTCTTAATAATCCTAGTAAAAAAGAGGATTTAAATATATTACTAGCTCATTTAAAAGATGAAAATAAACATTTAACAAAGGAATTTTTTACTATACCAAATGTGGAGCAAGGTTTTAGTATTTATACCCCAAATGTTGTTTTTTCTCACAATGAAGAAAATTTTGCCCAGTGGAATTTAGAAAAAATTGATTCTAAAACTAAAGATGAGTATTTTTTTACTAATGATAATACTCAAGCTATTGCAAAAGCTAAATCTATACTTGCTCAAGCTACTTTGGGCTCCATGATAGAATGGAATAATATGCATAAAAGAATGGGAGAATTACGCAATAATCCTTACGAAAGTGGGGTGTGGTTAAGAACTTTTGGTGGGGGTACGAGTGATGAGTATAATAGTGGAAAATACTTTGAAATTCAAAGCGGATATGATAAATTAAACGAGTATTCGAATTTCGAGCTTTATAGCGGGGTGATGATCAATTATACAAATATGAATTTAAGTGCTACTGATTTGAGTGCGAAATTAAATGGTTATGGAATAGGACAGTATTTTAGCCTTTTGTTTAATGAAGGTTTTTATAGTGATTTTGTTTTAAGATATATTTATCATCAAAATGAAGTAAATGCAAATTTTATCCCAGGAAATCAAGGTAGACTAGATGATAACGATGGTTCGCATAATATCATCTTAAGTGCTGAGTTAGGTTATAGAAAAAATTATGATAAATTTTATCTTGAGCCGAGTTTGGAATTTATCAGTGGTTATGTAGGAGCTATGGATCTAAAAGGAGATATTGCCAGTTTAAAACGATCTTCTTATATTCCTTTAGTCGCAAAAACAGCATTTTTCATAGGAAGTCAAAATCAAAATTTAAATTTTAGAACAGGACTTGGTTTGTATGCAGATCTGATTAAAACAGGAGATCAAATTTTAGAGGATCAAGCAAGCCAGAGAAGATATGAAGGAAAAAAAGATCAAAGAATGTTTATAAATTTAGGAAGTGATTATAAGCTTAATGATAAAACACGCTTTAGTTTTGAATTTGAAAAGACATTTTTTGGCGATTTAAATGTGGATTGGAGTGTAAATGCTAATTTAAGATATAGTTTTTAAATAAAAAATAATTTAAAAATTGTATTTTTATTTTAAGCTTTTTTTGTTTATAATACTTGCTTTTACATTTAAAGGATAAAGATGAAAATAAAAGTTGGGATTTTAGGAGCGAGTGGTTATGCGGGCAATGAGCTTGTACGCATTTTGCTTAATCATCCCAAAGTTGAAATTTCTTATTTAGGTTCGAGTTCTAGCGTGGGGCAAAATTATCAAGATCTTTATCCTAATACCCCTTTAAATTTATATTTTGAAAATAAAAATTTAGACGAACTTGAACTTGATCTTTTGTTTTTGGCTACTCCACATGAATTTAGTGCTAAGCTTTTAAATGAGAATTTGTTAAAAAAGATGAAAATCATTGATTTAAGTGCGGATTTTCGTCTTAAAAATCCTAAAGATTATGAGCTTTGGTATAAATTCACTCATCCTAATCAAGAGCTTTTGCAAAATGCGGTTTATGGACTTTGCGAACTTTATAAAGAAGAAATAAAAAAAGCAAGTTTAGTGGCAAATCCAGGTTGTTATACCACTTGTTCTATCTTAAGTCTTTATCCGCTTTTTGAAGAAAAGATCATTGATTTTAACTCAGTTATTATTGATGCAAAAAGTGGAGTAAGTGGAGCAGGAAGAAGTGCAAAGGTGGAAAATCTTTTTTGCGAAGTTAATGAAAATATCAAAGCTTATGGTTTAGCTTCACACCGCCATACTCCTGAAATTGAAGAGCATTTAAGCTATGCGGCCAAAGAGAAAATCACTCTACAATTTACCCCTCATCTTGTACCTATGCAAAGAGGAATTTTAATCAGTGCTTATGCAAATTTAAAAGAGAATTTGCAAGAACAAGATATACGCGATATTTATACAAAATACTATCAAAACAATAAATTCATAAGGCTTTTACCGCCGCAGTCGCTTCCGCAGACTCGGTGGGTTAAATCAAGCAATTTTGCGGATATAAATTTTAGTGTAGATCAACGCACAAAGCGTGTTATTGTGCTTGGTGCTATTGATAATTTAATCAAAGGTGCAGCAGGACAAGCTGTTCAAAATATGAATTTAATGTTTGATTTTGATGAAGATGAAGGACTTAAATTCTTTGCAAATTTGTAAAGGATAAAAATGTTAATACGAGCTATGCAAAAAAGCGATTATGAAGCCGTTTATAAGCTTTGGTGTGAGATAAAAGGCTTTGGGATAAGAAGCATTGATGATAGCAAAGAAAATATAGAAAATTTTTTAGATAGAAACCCAGATCTTAGTGTTGTAGCAGTGCTTGGTGAAGAAATTGTAGGAAGCATACTTTGCGGGCATGATGGACGCACAGGGGGATTTTATCATGTATGTGTGCATAAAGATCATAGAAAAAAGGGTATAGCACACGAGATGACAAAATTTTGTCTTGAGGCCTTAAAAGCTCAAAAGATCAATAAAATCGCCTTAATCGCTTTTAAAAACAATGATTTAGGCAATGAGTTTTGGAAACATTATGGTTTTACTTTAAGAGAGGATGCGAATTATTACGATCTTTCTTTAAATGAGTATAATCAAACTAGCTTTAATGCTTAAGGAATGATCATGCAAAAATATTTAGAAAAAGCCAATGTCTTAATCGAAGCTTTGCCTTATATACGCAAATTTAATTCCAAGATTATACTTATAAAATACGGCGGATCAGCTATGGAAAATGAAGAGCTAAAGCATTGCGTGATGCAAGATATAGCTCTTTTAAAACTTGTGGGTTTAAAGCCTATCATCGTACATGGTGGGGGAAAAGATATTTCTGCGATGTGTGAAAAATTAGGCGTAAAGAGTGAGTTTAAAAACGGTCTTAGGGTTAGTGATAAAGCCACTACTGAAGTAGCCAGTATGGTTTTAAATCATATCAATAAAAATTTAGTCCATAGTTTGCAAAATTTAGGAGTTAAAGCCATAGGGCTTTGTGGTAAAGATGGCGCGCTTTTAGAATGTGTGAAAAAAGATGAAAATTTAGCTTTTGTTGGCACGATACAAAAGGTAAATTCGAAAATTTTAGAAGAGCTTTTGGAAAAAGATTTTTTACCTATCATTGCTCCTATTGGTATGGATGAGAATTTTAATACTTATAATATCAACGCTGATGACGCAGCTTGTGCGATCGCTAAGGCTTTAAGGGCTGAAAAACTTGCTTTTCTAACCGATACTGCAGGGCTTTATGAGGATTTTAATGATAAAAATTCTTTAATTTCTAAAATCAATCTTGAACAAGCTAAAATTTTAGCCCCCAAAATAGAAGGTGGCATGCATGTAAAATTAAAATCTTGCATTGATGCTTGTGAAAATGGAGTCAAAAAGGTACATATTTTAGATGGACGCGTGAAGCATTCTTTATTGCTTGAGTTTTTTACCGATGAAGGTATAGGCACTTTGGTGGGTTAAAGGATGAAAAATGGATTATAAAGAACAAAGTCATATTATCCCTACTTATAAGCGTTTTGATATAGTTTTAGAAAAAGGGCAGGGAGTTTATCTTTTTGACGATAAGGCTAAAAAATATCTTGATTTTTCAAGTGGCATAGGTGTTTGTGCTTTAGGATATAATCATGCTAAATTTAATGCTAAAATCAAAGCGCAAGTGGATAAGCTTTTGCATACTAGCAATTTATATTATAATGAAAACATAGCCGCTGCAGCTAAAAATTTAGCCAAAGCTAGTGCTTTAGAACGTGTTTTTTTTACAAATTCTGGTACAGAAAGTATAGAAGGAGCGATGAAAACAGCTAGAAAATACGCCTTTAACAAAGGTATTAAGGGTGGACAATTTATCGCTTTTAAGCATTCTTTTCATGGGCGTACTTTAGGGGCTTTATCGCTTACTGCTAATGAAAAATATCAAAAGCCTTTTAAACCTTTAATTTCAGGGGTTAAATTTGCAAAATATAATGATATTTCAAGCGTTGAAAAACTGGTGAATGAAAAAACTTGCGCTATTATCTTGGAAAGCGTGCAAGGAGAAGGTGGGATAAATTCTGCAAATAAAGATTTTTACAAAGCCTTAAGAAAGCTTTGCGATGAAAAAGATATATTATTAATCGCTGATGAAATTCAATGTGGCATGGGTAGAAGTGGAAAATTTTTTGCCTATGAGCACGCGCAAATTTTACCCGATATCATGACTTCAGCTAAGGCTTTAGGTTGTGGGCTTAGTGTGGGTGCTTTTGTAATAAATCAAAAAGTAGCAAGCAATTCTTTAGAAGCGGGCGATCATGGTAGCACTTATGGAGGAAATCCTTTGGTTTGTGTAGGAGTGAATGCGGTTTTTGAAATTTTTAAAGAAGAAAAAATTTTAGAAAATGTCAATAAACTCACGCCTTATTTAGAACAAAGTTTAGATGAGTTGATCAAAGAATTTGATTTTTGTAAAAAACGCAAAGGCTTAGGGTTTATGCAAGGGCTTAGTCTTGATAAAAATGTAAAAGTAGCTAAGGTCATTCAAAAATGCCAAGAAAATGCACTTTTACTGATAAGTTGCGGGGAGAATGATTTGAGATTTTTACCTCCTTTGATTTTGCAAAAAGAACATATTGATGAAATGAGTGAAAAGTTAAGAAAGGCTCTAAAGAGTTTTTAATAAATTTTGTAAAAAAAGTTTATTCTTTCCCATCTACTATAGGCACAAATAAACATTCTTCTAAAATTTCTTTTTGTAAATTTGTGCCATTTTTTCTAAGGCGTGTGATGAATTGTTTGCCATTGTGTAAAATAGGAGCGACTAAAATACCGTCATCACTTAATTGATCGAGTAAAATTTCAGGAATTTGTGTCGCATAAGCAGAAAATAAAATCCTATCATAAGGAGCATAATTTTTCCAGCCATTTTGCCCATCATCAAATTTTACATTGATATTAAAAAGTTCTAATTCTCTGAAAGTTTGAGCGGCTTTTTTGGCTAAATTTTCTATGCGTTCTATGGTAAAAACACGCCTTATGACTTTGCTTAAAATCGCAGCTTGATAGCCACTTCCACAACCTATCTCTAAAATACTATCAGCATTTTTAAAATCCAAGGCCATAGTCATTTTAGCTACAGTTAAAGGTGAACTAATCCATTGAGAATTTGCCAAAGGCAAAGCATCAAGGCGATAAGCATGGGCTTTTAAAGGAGAAAAAATTTCACGCGGAATTTGACAAAAAGCATTAAAAAGCTCTTCATTGATAAAAACTTTTTGTGCAATTTCTTCAGCCATATTTTGACATCTTTTTTGTTCAAATGCGTTCATTACTTCTCCTATAAATTTAAATAAAAATTGTAACTAAAAAAGTTGAAATAGAGTTAAACTTAGCTATACTTAAATAAAAAGGAAAAAAATGCTTATAAAATTTAAAAATCATAGTCCCAAACTAGGTCAAAATGTTTTTGTTGCAGAGGGCGCTAAAATCATAGGAGAAATAGAAATAGGAGATGAAAGTAGTATTTGGTTTAATTGTGTTTTAAGAGCCGATGTTAATTTTATAAAAATTGGCAAAAGAACCAATATTCAAGATCTTAGCACGGTGCATGTTTGGCATAGGGAATTTGATGAAAAAGGAAAGTTAAAAGATGCTGGTTTTCCTACAATAATAGGAGATGATGTAACTATAGGACATAATTGCGTTATCCATGCTTGTGTGATAAAAAATCGTGTTTTAATCGGAATGAATGCTGTTATCATGGATAATGCTTTGATAGAAGAAGATAGCATAGTGGGTGCTGGAAGCGTTGTAACAAAGGGTAAAAAATTTCCGCCACGCTCTTTGATACTTGGAAATCCTGCAAAATTTGTGCGTGAATTAAACGATGAAGAAGTCAGCTTTCTAAAACAATCCGCTTTAAATTATGTGGATTTTAAAAACGAGTTTTTAAAAGATCTTCAGTGATATTTTGAAGTTTAGGCGAGAGTTTTACTTCAAATTTCACAAAACGATCAAGATCTAAAAAACTCTCATCGAGTTTTGAAATTTGCTCTTTTGTATAATCTTGAATAGTATTTAAAGATGACTTTTTAAGAAGTCTTTTTTCTTTGTAGACTAATTCTAAAAGTTCTTTGCGTTCTAAATTTTCATCTTGATTTGGGTTTTCGTCAAAAACATAAAGCTCATCAAAAAGGATTTTTTGCGTGTTTTTATCATAAACCCTAAAAAGCTTTTTAAAATGAGGTAGGGTTGATTTTTCGTTATTTTCGCTGATTTTGATTTTAGGTTTTATGCCTTGATCTTCTAAGGCTGCGAGTTTATAAACGCAACTAAAAATAGGATCGCTTGAAGCAGTGATCAATCTTTCGCCTACACCAAAGATATCAATAGGTGTATTTTGTTCTTTGAGTTTTTTAATACTCCATTCATCAAGGGCGTTAGAAACTATGATTTTACATTTTTGAAGTCCTGCTTGATCAAGTTCTTGTCTGATTTTCAAACTCAACTCAAGCAAATTTCCAGAATCTATTCTCACACCGCCTTCTTGGATACCAAATTCTTTAAAAACTTTAATCGCATTTTTAAGTCCGCTATTTAGACAATCATAAGTATCGATCAAAAAAACAGGATTTTTTGGATAAATTTTCACATAAGCTTTAAAAGCTTCAAGTTCATTTTCAAACATTTGCACCCAAGAATGTGCCATAGTTCCATTGATAGGGATATTATAAATTTTTCCTGCTAAAGTACAAGCGCTTCCTATGCAACCTCCTATAAAAGCTGCTCTTGCTCCTTTTAAGGCTGCTTCACTTCCTTGTGCTCTGCGTGAACCAAATTCTAAAATTTTACTGTCTTTAGCTGCACGCACGATACGATTGGTTTTGGTAGCAATAAGGCTTTGGTGGTTTAAACTTAAAAGTAAAAAAGTTTCTAAAAGCTGTGCTTCTATAGTTGTAGCTTTAACGCAAAGTAAAGGTTCGTTTGGAAAAATCACTTCTCCTTCTCGCATGGCATAAATTTCACCTTTAAATTTAAAACTGGCTAAAAAATCTAAAAATTCTGTATCAAAAATACCTTGTTTTCTTAAAAATTCTATATCTTCTGTATCAAAACTCAAATTTTCAACAAAGTCTAAAATATCTTCAAGACCTGCAAAAATAGCAAAAGAACCCGAATCTGGAATTTTTCTAAAAAATATATCAAAATAACAAATTTGATCTTTTTTATTGTTTTTGAAATAGCCTTGAGACATTGTAAATTCATAAAAATCACAAAGCAAGGCTAAAGAAGTTTTAGAAGTCATCAAAGCTTATACTACCCTTAGAATAATTCGTTACTTTACTTTCAAAGAAATTGCTCTTTTGATCGTTAAATTTTGAAAAATCATCTACCCATTTAATGGGATGTTTTGCATTGTATAATTTATCTAAATTGATCGCACTTAATCTTTGATCTACAAGATAATGGATGTATTCTTCTATGATATCATCAGTAAAGCCCATGATTTGATTTTGAGTGATGTATTTACCCCATTTGATCTCAAGATCTCCAGCTTTTTTAAACATATCATAAATTTTATTGATATTTTCATCATGGAACAAATCGGGTCTTTCTTTGCGTACTGAATTGATCATATTTTGAAATAATAAAAGATGTGTGATTTCATCTCTTTGGATAAAACGGATCATTTGTGCTGAACCTAGCATTTTTCCTGCACGCGCAAGTGCGTAAATAGCAGTAAAACCACTATAAAAATATACTCCTTCTAAAATTTGATTTGCCACCATAGCTAAAAGAAGTTTATTATCATCTACATCGCCTGCTAATTCTTCATAAATGCTTGAAATAAAGTCATTTTTTTCACGTAAAGTTTCATCATGCTTTTCCATTTCATAAATCAAATCTGTATTATCGCAAATCGCTTCTACCATAACAGCGTAAGATTTTGAATGGTTTGCCTCTTCATAAGCTTGGCGTGCCAAAACTGCATTGATTTCAGGAGCTGTGATGTAAGGGTTGATATTGTCTGCTAAATTATTGGTTTGAAAACTATCCATAGAAATAAGCTGACTCCAAACCAAATCATACATTCTTTTTTCACCTGCAGTTAAATTACAGCGATAATCAAGTGCATCTTTAGTTGTATCCACTTCTTTTGGAAACCAAGTATTTGCCTCCATTAAATCCCAAAGTTTTAAAGCCCAAGTATATTTTGCCTTAGTGAAATTTAAAATTCCATGTGGGTTACCATCAAAAACTTTACGATCTCCTAGGGTTTCGTTTGAACTTGGATTGTAAATTCTTTTTCTTTGCATTTTTAACCTTTCTTTATGCTTTAGTAGCTATACAACTTTGAGTTAAAATATCGTGTAAATTTAAACGATCTTTTCTTATAAAACTGACAAATAAACCAAAGAGTAAGCCAAAACTTATAATAAATATCACATATCTTAGTAAAATTCTAAGAAAACTTAGCTTCTTTCCCGTTTTTATATCAATAAGATATAAATCATACGCTTTAAGACCTGGGCTTTGTGCCTTTTTTGTTAAAAAAATAGCTTGAATCAAACCAAATAAAAAAGTACATAAAGTTGTGATAAAATGGTTGTTTAAAAAAGCTTCTTTAGAGCCTAATAGAAAATAAAATAAATACAAAATAGGAACATAAATAAGAAAAATATCTATAAGCAAAGCTCTAAATCTTAGCCATCTAGAGCTAATTTTTGCTTTAGTTTTCATTTAATTTCCACGACTTCCTGGTTTTATAGCTTTACTCCCTTTTTTACAAAGTGGGCAATTTGTTTCATCATAAATTTCAAATTCAAAATTTCCTAGAGTAAAGAGTGGTAAATTTTCAGGTAATTTCGCATTATCTTTTCTTGGAGATTTTAAATTTTCTACTGCACAAAAACCACGATTTGCCAATGCTGCAAAACCTACAACAATGCCACCTAAACTTTCAATGATTTTTGCACTTTCTAGAGCACTACCACCTGTAGTAATGATATCTTCACAAATTATAAATTTTTCACCCTTTTTTACTTCAAAACCACGTCTTAAAGTCATTTCTTTATTTACTCTTTCAGTGAAGATAAAACGTTTACTACAAGCTCTTGCAAGCTCATAACCTGCTAAAATTCCACCTAAAGCAGGAGAACAAATGCTATCAAATTCTATCTTATAGCTTGCAATAATCTTTGCAAGTTCATCACAAAGTTTTGCTGCTAATTTTGGATCCTCTAAAACTTTTGCACTTTGAAGATAAAATTGCGAATGTTTACCTGAACTTAGTAAAAAATGCCCTTCTAAATAAGCACCACAATCTTTATAAATTTGCTCTAAATTCATCGTTAAACCTTTAAAAGTTCACTTTCTTTGCTTTTTACACTCTCATCAATTTTTGTTGTATAGGTGTCGGTAAGTTTTTGCACTTCATCATAAGCTTTTTTTGCTTCATCTTCGCTTATTGCCTTATCTTTTTCTAGTTTTTTAACTGCATCGTTGGCATCTTTGCGTATATTTCTTATAGAAACTTTTGCCTTTTCACCCATAGCTTTAGCTTGTTTTACGTTTTCTTCTCTTTGCTCTCTAGTCATCGGAGGGAAAAATAATTTTACACTTTCGCCGTCATTGTTTGGATTTACACCGATATTTGCAGCTGCAATAGCACTTTCTATGGTTTTTAGTAAAGGTTTTTCCCAAGGAGTGATGCTAATAGTTGAAGCATCGCTTGCTAAAACAGTTGCAACTTGATTTAAAGGAGTTTGAGTTCCGTAATAATCCACTGTAATATGATCTAAAATATGGGTATTAACTTTTCCAGTTCTTAAAGTGGTGAAGTCTTTTTTTAAGGCTTCTAAAGATTTTTCACTTTGGGTTTTTTGTTTGTTAAAAATTTCACTTAGCATTATCATTTCCTTTAATTATTTACTTGAATTAACATCGCTTGGAAGTTGTGGTGCACTTGGAGCGATAGAATTTGTGTTTGGGGTAGCAGGCACAATAGGAGCACTTGGAATAGTAGTGTTGTTGTTTTCTACTTTAATTTTCTCTGCTAAAGAGTCCTTGCTAGCTTTATTGTATAAATAACCAAGACCAATAGTATTTGCAATAAATAAAATTCCCATGACAAAGGTAAATTTTGCCAAAAATCCAGCCGGTCCTTTGGCGCCAAATAAACTTTCATTGCTTCCACTATAAGCTCCAAGTCCTATACTTGAACTTTTTTGAAGTAAAACTGCTATACAAATAACTACAACGATGATAAATTGTAAAATGATTAAAAGAGTGATCATTGAAAATTCCTAAAAGTTAATTTTTAAATGATTATTTTAACTAAATAAAACTTGAAAAGTTTTGAAACTTGAAAAGTTTTTGTGAGAAAAATCCCACAAAAACTTATCTGCTATTGAAGCTTCTTAAGATATTAAGTAAAGATACGAAAAGATTAACAAAATCAAGATAAAGTGCTACTGCACCTTCGATTGGAGTTTCATAATTTCCGCGGATAATATTTTGCGTATCATAAAGAATGTAAAATGAAAATAATATTGCAGCTACTGCTGAAATAGCTAGATTAACTATACTGCTTTGGAAGAAAAGGTTTAGTAAAGATGCTGCTACAATAACGATTAATACTATAAATAAAGCTTTACCCATAACAGTAAAATCTTTTTTTGTATTCATAGCAAATACACTAAGTCCTGCAAAAGCAACTGTTGTTAAAGCAAAAGCTTGAGCGATGATAATTCCTCCAGCTGGTAGAGCTAAAACTGAAATAAGTAAAGGTGTAAGCGTTAAACCTGAGCAGAAAGTAAAACCAAAAAGTAAAACAAGATTTAATGGAGCCTCTCTTTTTTTCCATTGCAAAGCAAATAAAAGTCCGATTTCAACAGCAAAAAGGATCCAAAAAGTTACTTGTGATTGTATAAAAAATGATGCTAAAGCAAAAATTCCTACATACGCACCTACTGTTGCAGCTAATAATGAAGCAGCAAAAAGTTGATAAGTTTGTTTAATAAAAATACTTAATTCGCTTGAGCGTGTATTTTCAAATTCTTTTGATCTTGAGTAGTCTCTATCATAAAGACTCATAAAATTCTCCTTGCAAAATTGTTAGATTTTTTAAAATCTTGAGCGAAATCTAACATATTAGACTAAATAAAAAGTTAATTTATATAATATCTTATGCTTAAATGAAATCTTTGCTGAAATTTTGTTATAATTTCAAGATTTTAGTTTCAGGTTGGTTTTATGGAAAATCTTATTAGCGGTGCGATTAAGTTTATGCAAGAAGACTTTAAGGAGCATGAAGAACTTTTTGAAAGTCTAAAAAATAAGCAAAATCCCCATACTCTTTTTATAGGTTGTTCTGATTCTAGAGTAATTCCAAATTTGATCACTAATACGGGTCCAGGTGAGCTTTTTGTAATACGAAATATTGCAAATATAGTTCCACCTTATCGCGTTGGAGAAGATTACTTGGCGACAACTTCAGCAATAGAGTATGCTTTAAATTCATTGCATATTAAAAATATCGTCGTTTGTGGCCATAGTAATTGTGGAGGTTGCAATGCTCTTTATTATTCTGATGAAGAGTTAAATAAAATTCCTAACGTGAAAAAATGGCTTACCATGTTAGATCCGATAAAAAAAGATGTGATGATTTTTGCAAGAGACGATTTGGCTATGCGTTCATGGCTTACAGAAAAATTAAATTTAGTAAATTCTTTGCAAAATATACTTACTTATCCAGGCGTGCAAGAAGCTTTAGATGAAGGAAAAATAGAAGTACATGCTTGGTATTATATTATAGAGACAGGTGAAATTTATGAGTATGATTTTAAAGCAAAAATTTTTACTTTAATACAGGATAGGAAAGTTCAATGAAAAAAATTATTTTTAGTTTATGTTTTTTTATTTTATACCTTGGAGCACAAGAATTTAAATTTATTGATGCGAATATTAGTAAAGAAGATGAAGGAATTTATGCTTTAGTTGAAAAATATGTTGATCTTAACAATCAAATTAAAGAATTTAAGAAAAACAATGATGAAAATTCAAGCACTTTTAATGGTATTTTAAGTGAATTTGAAAAAGACAAAAAGACTATTTTAGCAAAAATACCCGATATGATAGTAGGACAAAAGATTAATGAAGAGGCAGTGGCTAGATTTTTAAAAGCAAAAGAAAAATTACTAGATGTTCAAAAAAAGAATATTAATAAGCCTTACATTTATACAGATGCCACTCTTAATCTAGTTTATTTTAACATTGTGGAAAGTTTTTATTCTTCTTTGTTTGAAGTGGAAAAACTTTTTAAAAATACAGCAAGCAGTGAAGATTTGATTGCTACTGTTGATAAGGCAATGGAAAATTTACAAAATTCTTCTAATGTTAATTTAGATAGTTTTAAAAGCAAAATTACAAATCCAGAAGAATTAGAAAAAATTACCCTAAAAGAAAGATATATCAGTAATGCTGTAGATTCTTATTCTGAAATTCTTAAGTATTTACGTTCAAATGCAGATTTGCTTGAAAGTAATTATATTTTTTCATTACTCGAGCTTCAAGTTTGGATAGATCGTATAAATGAGGCAATTGGGGTAAGTTTTGTTAATATCGGAAAAATAGTAATTTCTGCTTTGGTTTTAGTATTTTTTATATCTTTAAGACGTTTTTTTGCAAATATAGTATATTTTTTCCTTGTTCAGCTTTTTTATAGAAATAAAAATGATGTAGATGATATTAAAGTCATTTTTATTGAGAATATTAAAAAACCCGTAGGTTTCTTGTTGATTGTCTATGCCATTTCTCTTTGTCTTACTATAGCAACTTATCCTGCACCTTTGAGTGTAAATTTAAGTAATTTCTTTCATATAGTTTATGCAGTTTTAATTGCATGGCTTATTTTAAGAATGCTTGATGGTTATGGCGTGGTATTGGTTTCTAAACTTGCTCAAAAAAGTGGAAAAAAAGAAGTTGTAAATTTAATTATTAAAATTTTATATTTTGTCATTATTATCATAGCTTTATTATATATTCTTGCTCAACTTGGTTTTAATATTTCGGCTATTATTGCATCTTTGGGAATTGGTGGTTTAGCTGTTGCTTTAGCGGCGAAAGATATCATTGCAAATTTCTTTGCTTCTATACTCTTACTTTTTGATAATAGTTTCAATCAAGGAGATTGGGTAGAGGTTTCAGGCATAGAAGGAACCGTGGTTGAAACAGGACTTAGAAAAACTACTATTAGAACTTTTGATAATTGTCTTGTATTTTTACCAAATTCAACTATTATGGGAGCTAATATCAAAAATTGGAGTAAAAGACGCATGGGTCGCCATGTTAGAATGTATTTGGGTGTTGGTTATGATGCTACTCCTGAAAAACTAGAACAATGTGTAAAAGATCTAAGAGAATTTTTGCATACAAGTGATTTGGTAGCTCACGATGAGGATAGCGCATTAAAATATGGCGATCATACAACAAAATATCGTCAAAATCTTGTATCTATTAATGATTTAGAAGGCTATAAAAATGCTTGTTATGTGGCTTTAAGTGAATTTGCAGATAGTAGTATTAATATAGAGCTTTATTTTTATACCAAAGAAATAGGTGGAAAAGATTTTAGAGAAGCTAGACAAAGTTTAATGCTTGAGTTTATGCGTATAATTGAAAAAAATGGTTTAACCTTTGCTTTCCCAAGTCGTAGTATTTATATAGAAAATTTACCACCCCTTGATTTGCAAGCAAAAGCTATAAAATAGCAAGATTTTATCTTGCTATTTTTTTAAACTGGCATAACGCGTATATTTGGACTTAATTCTTCTTGTAAAATTGTTTCAATAGCATAAAGTGTTGCACCACTTCCACTAGAACAACCACTACAAGCACCAAGATAACGAATATAAACATCAATTGCTGCACCTTCAGCCTTTTGTATATCAATCACTTCCAAATCTCCACCATCATTATGAAGCATAGGGCGAATTTCAGCATCTAAAACACTTTCAACTGCTTTTAATTGTCCCACTACGGTCATTTCATCAAAAGCCACATCACTTTTCATTGTATTTTTGAGTTTTTCTCTATCTATTTCAGCTCTAGTTTCAGCTAAAATATCTACAAGGTAATAATCTCTTTTTTCATGTCCGCCTGGTTTGATACAGGATTTACAAAAAGCACCCGCTTTAGTATATTGTGTGATTTCTTCTACGCTATGCAAATCATTAAGTTTAATCACTTCTTTAATAGTTCCAAGACTTACCCTAGCGCACTCGCAAACTATAATTTGATCTTCAAAATCTTCAGGACTTATACCTTTATAATGCGCTGCTGCTTGTTTGATTACATCATAAGCCATAACCGAACAGTGCATTTTTTGAGGTGGAACAGCTGGAGTTTCTGGATTATCACGCATAGCAAATTCCACATCTAAATTTGTGATTTTTACTGCCTCATCTACAGTTTTTCCTATACAAAGATCCACCATAGTATCACTACTTGCTATAGCTGTACCACAACCAAAACTTTTAAATTTTGCATCGATAATTTTATCAGTTTTTTCATCTACAAGCCAAAAAAGTCTTACCGCATCGCCGCAACTTTCTGCGCCAAAATCAGCTACGATCAATTTTGCATTGCGTGCTTTAGCATCTTCTTCACTAAATTCTCCCATATGTTGAGGATTATTCATTCTATCTTGAACTTTTTGTGAATACTCATCCCAAATGGATCCACCAATTAAACTATTTTTTCCCATTTTTCATCCTTATTTGTAATTATTTGGATTATAAGCATAAGTACAAGAAATTGCTCTTAATCTCTGTGTTGCATTTTTAATTTGTTTTGCTGCATAATCAATTTCTTCTTCAGTGTTAAAACGTGACAAAGAAAGCCTTAAAGCTGTATGTGCTAAATCATGCTCCGCACCGATAGCTTCCATAATAGGATTGCTTTCTAAAGCTTCACTTGCACAGGCTGAGCCCGTACTTGCAGCTATACCATTTTTATTTAAATCCCAAAGCATCGCTTCGCCTTCAACTCCTTTAATACTTGCTAAGATTGTATTAGGCACACGGTGTTCCCTTTTTCCAACCACTGTTGTATCAGGTAAGGCTAAAATTTGATCTTCTAGTTTATCTCTTAAACGGCGTATATGAGAATCTTCAAAATCAAGCATAGTATTTGCAATACGCAAAGCCTCGCCCATAGCCACTATATAAGGCACATTTAAAGTTCCGCTTCTACGACCACCCATGTGTTCTCCACCGTGTAAAAGTGGAGTAAGTTTAAGTCCTTTTTTTATAAAAAGTCCACCCACACCCTTTGGTCCATGAAATTTATGTGCTGAAAATGAAGCAAAATCAACTCCTACTTGAGTTAAATTAACCTTTATTTTACCTACTGCTTGAGTAGCATCTGTATGAAAAAGAGCACCAAATTCATGCGCAAGTTCTGCCATCGCTTTAATATCAAAAATCATACCTGTTTCATTATTTGCCCACATAACACTTACAAGCGCTGTTTTATCGCTAATCACTTTACGCAAATCTTCTACAGTAGAAACCCCTTCTTCATTTACAGGAAGTTCTATGACTTTTACTCCAAGACTTTTTAAAAAATAAGCAGCAGCAGTAACAGCAGGGTGTTCTACACTAGAAATAATCACTTCATTGCGTTCTTTATCTAAAATATGATCAAAATACACACCCTTAAGCACCCAGTTAATGCTTTCTGTCGCACAGGAGGTTACAACTATGTCATCTAGGTCATTTGCTCCAAGTCCTGCATAAAGTTTATCCAAAGCTTCTCTTAAGGCAGGATGTGTTGCGCTACCATATTGATGAAGGCTATTTGGATTTCCATACATATCCTTTAAAAAAGGTAGCATCAACTCATAAGCATTAGGATCAAGCATTGTCGTTGCGTTGTTATCTAAATATACTTTCACTTTAAAATCCTTAATTTATCCTTAATTTTAATTAGGATATTTTTTATCTTTATTTGAAAACGGATAATAACAAAAATTTATAAAAATTAGGTTAAAAATTATAACAAAAATAAAATGCTAAAGTAAAATTTTAAAGTGAAATATTTTGTGAATTTTATATAGCAAAAATGAGAAATACTATTTCTTAAATTTTTCTTCGTAATACTTTACTATCTTTGAATCTTCTTTGGCTGTATGTTTAAAGATAAAATCTTGAACAACGAGATTTAATTTTTCGGTCATTATATTTACAAATTTAGCTTCACTGATGATAATTTCTTCAATTTCTAAGATAATTTTTCTATGAATTCTTGTATGATGGTTGATATAAGGATATTCTATTTCTCTCATAAAGGCTTCTTCATCTGAAAAATGTCTATTGATCATTATCAACAATTCTCTTAAGACAATTTTTAACTCTTTTGTTCCAACATGACGTTGGTTCATTAAAGAGAGTTTTTTAGAAATTTCAAAAAGTTCTTTATGTTGATGATCTAAAAGATCATTATTCATCGAAATAATTTTTTCATTATAAGTCATGGTTTTGAGTACTTTTATATTTATATTTTTCGAGAGCGGATTATAATGCTATAATACTTAAAATTTTATTAATTAATTATATAAAAATTATTATTATTAAAGTATTTATAATTTATATATTTTTTAAAAAATTATTTTAAACCATCACAGACATATAAGAGTTTAAAATTTTATTTATATTTGCTTGTTTTTGACGACGATCTAAAAAATTTTCTATAGAGCTAGAACGTAGTTGATTTGCTTCTTCTAATCTTTGCGTATCTTGACTTTGGTTTTGATATTGTTTTTTAAGAGCATCAAAATCATTGCGATTTTGATCGATATAAATTTGAAATATTGAACTTGAATTTGCAAATTCTCTTAAATCCATATCTTTTTGGTAATTAATATATTGTTGAAAAAATACAGATAGTTTGTCTTGAGTGCTTGTTTTTTTATCTACGCCATTAACATAAAGATAAAGATCAAAACTCATCTTTTTTTCATTTTCTTTTTTGATGTAATCTTCTATATCTGTTTCGCCCTTGAGAATTTTTTGTAAATTTTGATGAGAGCTTAGTTCTAAAGTGGCAGGTTTCATAAAAAAGTTAAATTCTTTTTCGTTTTGAGTTTTTATATCATGGTAGATAAAATTCATTAAAAGACCAGATTTTGATACTTCTGCATTTTTAGTTAAATAAGGTTTTAAAATTTCATTAGAAGAAGTGTTTTCTATGGCTTTATCAAAATGAAAATTAGTTATTTTATTATCTAACATTAAAGTATTTAAATTTGTGATATTGCTTAATGCCAAATCAATTTCTTCTTGATTGTTGTAAATTCTTGAAATTTGGCCTAAAAATTCTCCATTATCTGTTGAAAAACCTGATGATAGTTTTGAAATAAGATCGCGACTTAAATAAGCATTATCATCTTGTAAAAATTCTGAATTTATAGATTTTAATGAACTATGATAGCTATTTAAAAGATAAGGTAGATCAATTTTATTATAGTTTAAATTTTCATCTTGTTTTGCGAGTTCTTTTGCTATGCTTCTAACGCTTTTAATGTTGATATTATAAGATTCTGGTATATTTGCAATTTTATTTAAATCTTTATCAAAAAAACCTTCTTCATTGATTCTAAATCCAAATTCACTAGCATAAGTGGTATTGTTAAAAATATAACTTAATTGTTCTAAGCTATTTTCATTTCCTTCTTGATCCAAAGCTTTGCTATCTTTAATTAAATTTAGAGCAGAGCTATTCTGCAAAGGATTAGATAAGGTTAAATTTTGATATGGATTTGCCGAATTTATAGTCATTTTAAATCTTTCCAAAATATTGCTGATTTTTTATAAGCAAAAGGTGTGCCAAGTTTTTTAAAAATTAAATTCAGTCAAAAATTAGAAAAAATTTGATAGTATTTAGCTTTTCTTTTAATTTGAAAAATAAAAATTTATCTAAATAAGGAAAGCGTATGCCAAAGATGAAAAGCGTTAAAAGCGCAGTTAAACGCTTCAAAGTAGGTAAAAATAAAATCAAAAGAGGCTCAGCTTTTAGAAGTCATATTTTGACTAAAAAACCTGCAAAAAGAATGCGTGATCTTCGCACAGCTAAATATGTGCATAGCACAAATGTAAAAGCTGTTGAAAAAATGCTAGGAATTTAAGTTTTTGACTAAAAGTCATTCAAACTCCCCTCTGAGATAAAATTTCAAGGGCAAGCTCCAAATTTGGACGCCACTTTATGAAAGGAAATAAAAATGGCAAGAGTAAAAACAGGTGTTGTTAGACGCCGCAGACATAAAAAAGTTTTAAAATTAGCGCGTGGTTTTTATAGTGGACGCCGCAAACATTTTAGAAAAGCAAAAGAACAATTAGAAAGAAGTCTAGTCTATGCTTATCGTGATAGACGCCGCAAAAAAAGAGACTTCCGTCGTCTTTGGATTGTGCGTATCAATGCTGCTTGCAGACTCAATGATTTAAGTTATTCAAGATTTATCAATGGTCTTAAAAAAGCAGGCATTGAACTTGATAGAAAAATTCTAGCAGATTTAGCTATGAATGATGCTGCTGCTTTTGCAAAAATTGCAGAGGCCGCAAAAAAAGCACTTTAATTTTTTAGTGTAAGAATTTCAAGATTTTTGATTCTTGAAATTCTTAATTTTTTAATATTGATTTAATTTAGCTAGAACATCTTCATAACATTTGAGTTGATTTACATTTTTTTCAAAATCTTCGCTGACATTGCTTCTTTGTTCTAATTTATCTGAAATTTCTTTACCTGAATTTATAAGATTTGAAATGATTTTGGAAAATTCATTAGATTTATCCCTTGTAAAATTCATTTCTTGAGTACTAGAATTGGAGCTTTTTGCAATGGATTGTATGGTCTGAATAACTAATTTGATAGCTCCTTCCATTTCACCTAGACCCATTTGGGTATTTTCTGAAAGTTTTCTAACTTCATCAGCTACAACTGTAAATCCACGACCAAGTTTTCCAGCTCTAGCAGCTTCTATACCTGCATTTAAAGATAAAAGGCTAGTTTGTTCAGCAATCCCTGAAATAAGATCTAAAATACTATTTAATTGATCTATATTTTTCAAAGAAGATTGTACTTCTTTTTCTAAATTCATTTTTTCTTCGCTTTGGTAAAGGTTGTATTCTAGGTAGTTAGTGAAATTGGTAAAACTTTCACTAATGGTTGTAAGACTTCTTCTTATATTTTCAAGTTCTTCAAAAATTTCTTTAAATATACTTGTATTTTTATCAATTTCTGATGTATTTTGTTTGAGTTGATTTAAGATTATTTTATTAATCTCATTTGTCATTTCTAGTTTTTGAGCTCTTATATTAAGATAATAGTATTTAAAATCGCTGTATTTTTGTATGAAAGTTTTTAAATATCTAGGTTTGAAATCATTAAAATTTTCAACTTCATAAAAAAATATTGCCACTAAACTTTTTGCAATTCCCACTCCATAAATTTCTCCAAAACTAGAAAAACCAACTATAGGAAAATCATTAAAATGGATTTGATTTAAATGTTCTTTGTTGTGAAGCCTTCTTAAGATACAATCGTTAAAAATTGCTCCTAGTGGCTTTGGTTTATTAAGAGAAAATTTTTCATAATCTTTTTTTATAGCTTCAATAAAATTTGTTTTTTTAAGCAAGCATAATTCTTGAGCGCTTTCTATATCACAATAACTAAATAATGTTTTATCTGGGTTGATTTCCATAGGGGAAATAAGATAGTCTTCTCCAATTTTTAAAGCAAAAGTATATTCTTGCATTTTACTTTTAAGTTCTTCAAAAGTGCAGTTAAAATAATTACATAAAGCTTCAACCGCGTTGATGGATTGAAAGGTTTTTTTATCAATAAATTCACGTATGGTTTTATCATATAAACTTGCATCAAGTATGGTAAAGGTGATATTGCTTTGAGGATTAAAATTTTGAGACTTCATTAAATCAAAACGGTATTTAGGTTTAAATTGGACATGTATGCTTAAAGCTTGATTTTTTAATATTTCTCCATTATAAAATATAAATGTTCCGCTAAAGTCCATATTTCCACTAGATCCACCCCCTACTAAAGCACAAGGATAGGGGTTGTGTTTGTATAAAAGTTCTAAAAGAGAACTTTCGCTTTGACTTAAACCATCATAAATTAAATAATGCAAAGTATTTGTGCAGTGTGCTTCAAAAGGTATATTTATAGATAAAACTTCTTTTTCTATCAGTTTTTTTCTTTCTGTATAATCTTTTATATTGCTAAAAAGCTTGATTTTATTTGTGTAAAGATTTTCTATCATATCTTCACTAAAAAGCATCAAACTTATTCCTTGGATATTTTGTTTATAAGGACTGTTTTCAATGTTTGAATTAGAATCAAGGTTGCATAATAAATCAGTAGCACTGCTTAAGATGATATCACATTGTTCATTTATAGAATTTTGAATCTTATTTCCTATGATCGCTAGATTAAGTTGATATGACGCAAAGCCTATGATTAATTTTGGCTTGATATTTATTTTTTTTAATTTTTCTTCAAGTTCATTTTCTTGAAGATATAGAGCTTCTAAAACTTTTTTACTTTCTTCTTTTTTTGTTGAGCTTTTATTTTTAAAATTAAAAAACATCAATTTAACTCCATTAAAACTATTTTTTAATTACTAGTTAACTAAATCAAAATACCATAAATTCGGCATTTATTTGTAATTTTTATTATACCTTAAGTAATAAAAAAATGCAATAAGTAAATTAAAATTTAGATATAATTGCAAATTATAATAATATTAATTAAGGATAAATCAAATATGATTGGAGATATGAATGAGCTTTTATTAAAAAGCGTTGAAGTATTGCCACCTTTACCTGATACTGTAAGTAAGTTAAGAAAATATGTGAGCGAGGCTAATTCAAATATAGAAACTATGAAAGTTGCTGAAATCATTTCAAGTGATCCGTTGATGACGGCTAAGCTTTTGCAATTAGCAAATTCTCCTTATTATGGTTTTACAAGAGAAATTACAACCATAAATCAAGTGATTACTTTATTAGGCGTTGGTAATATCATCAATATAGTTACGGCTGATTCCATTAGAGATAATTTTAAAATAGACGTTTCACCTTATGGTTTAAATACTCAAAATTTTTTAAAAACGTGCAATGAAGAGGCAACTTTTATCACAAATTGGCTTAATGATGAAGATAAAAAACTTTCTCATCTTTTAGTTCCTTGCGCAATGCTTTTAAGGCTTGGTATTGTTATTTTTTCAAATTTTCTTATACAAAATCATAAGGATAAGGATTTTTTAGCTTTTTTAAATAAAAATGAAAATCTTGCTTTAGCGGAGAATGAATTTTTAGGCGTAGATCATATTTCTTTCTTGGGATTTTTGTTACATCGTTGGAATTTTGATGATGTTTTGATTGAAAGTATATGTTTTGTTCGCACTCCTCATGCTGCTCGTGAAGAAGTGAAAAAATCCGCTTATGCTTTAGCAATAACAGATCATCTTTTTGCTCCGCATGATGGCTCTTCTCCATTTAACGCAAAAGCTGCAGTTGCTTTACTTGAAGAGGCAAAAACTCAAGGAATTAATTTTGATTTAAACAATCTTTTATCTAAGCTTCCTAGCAAAGCTAAGGAAAATTTAAACAAAGAAGATTAAAGAGCCTTTTTAAGGCTCTAAATTGTAGTGATGAAAAGTTTAATCTTGCCTCCTAATGAATTTTTAGATCATTATATTTTAAACACCGAATTTCATCGTTTTGCTGGAATTTCAAAAAATGCTTATAAATTTTGGAAAAATGTAGAAATAGGTAGATATCAAGGAACAAGAATTATATTTTTGCATAGAAATTGCATTTTAGAAAAACATCAGCAAGCTTTAAGGCAATGTAGTGGTTTAAATGGTTTTGTATTGGCAAGTGCTTTTTGTTCTTTTACTGGATTAGCTCCCTCTCATTTAGTGGAAAAAAATAATTCTTCTATTTACAAACTTTTAGAGCTTAAGGAGATTTGTGGGATTAAATTTGTTAATCTAAAAAAATTTTATGATTTTTTAGGGCTAAATTATCATCAGCATATTTATATAGAAAAATGCCATTTTTTTAGCCCAGCTCCTTTTGAAAAGCGTATTAAAATCACTGAGAGTATGTGCGTTGGGTATTATTAAGATAAGAAAAAATAAATGCACATAGCAAAGCTATAATAGCCAAAAAGAAAACATAAATCCCCAAAGAAAAACGCCAAAAATTACTTAAATTATCTAAGGCAAAACTATGCAAGAAAAAAGCAAGTTGCGGAGTTAAACCTCCAGCTATAGCATAAGCAATATTATATGAAAAAGAAAGTCCTGAAAATTTAATTTTTGCATCAAATACCTCACTCATTATTAAAGGGCAAAAATTCATCACTCCGCTAAAAAAACACACAAGCAAATATAAGCAAGCTACTAGGTTAAAATCAGCATTTTGTCTATATAGGGTATTAAAATAAAGCAAGCTTACAATTCCAAAAAAAACACTAAAAAATACACAAGATTTGATAATGCCTATTTTATCCGCTAAAATTCCACTTATAATACACCCTAGGCAAATAAGTAAAATTCCACCTATTTGAAGATAGGTTTGTATAGAAGTGTTAATTTGAAGTATTTTTGCCATATAGCTAGGCATAAGCAAAATCATTACAACAATGCAACCTGTCAAAACCCAAGTAATCATCATAGAAAGAACAATTCCCATTTTAGCTTTTTTAAACACTTCTTTTAAAGGAAATTTTTCTAAAGCCTTGTCTTTTTTCATTTGTTCAAAAACAGGAGTTTCTCTTAAAAATTTTCTCAAATAAGCAGAAATAATCCCGAAAATTCCACCTAAAAAGAATGGAATTCTCCAAGCCCATTCATGAAGTTCTTCTTGGGTATAAATTTTATTCATAATTAAAAAAACTAAACTACCTAATAAAATTCCACCTACAACCGAAGCGGTTAAAATTCCCAAATAAGTTCTTTTTTGACCTTGTGGTGCGTGTTCGTATACAAAAACCCAAGCTCCAGGAAGTTCCCCGCCTATAGCAATGCCTTGACAAATGCGTATAAAAACTAAAAGCACAATACAAAGAAAACCTATGCTTTCATAATTTGGAATAAAAGCTAGAGTAAAAGTTGGAATAACCATTAACAAAATACTAATCATAAACATTCTTTTGCGTCCAAATTTATCTCCAAAATGTGCCAGTATCACACCCCCTAAGGGACGCGCTAAATATCCAGCCGCAAATATTCCATAAGTATTAAACATTTGCCAAAAACTACTTAAATCTTTTGGAAAAAAGTTTGTTGAAATATAATTTGCAAAAAATACAAAAATAATAAAATCATAAAATTCTAAAGTTCCACCTAATGATGAAAGTCCTAAAACTTTTATATCTTTTTGGTTAAGGGTTTTGCTCATTCTTAATCCATCTCATAAAAATCATCATCATTGTTATCATCATCGTATTCATAATCATCATCATCGTAATTATAATTTTTATGGTGATTTTGTGGATATTCTTCATCTTCGTTTTCATAATCATCGTAATTTAAATCTTCTTCATCTTCATAAGCCATTGTTTTCTCCTTAAATAAAAATACAAAGCTTATTTTATCTTAAATTTGTTTGGTTTTGCTATAATTTTTATAATTTTTTAAAAGGTGAATTTATGAAATTAAGTCATTTAGATGAAAAAAATCATCCTAAAATGGTAGATGTAAGCGATAAAAATATTACTTCAAGAATAGCCACAGCTAGTGGTATGATATATATGAGTCAAGAAGCTTTTGATGTAATTAAAAACAATACTGCAAAAAAAGGTCCTGTTCTTCAAACAGCTATTATTGCGGCTATAATGGGGGCTAAAAAAACAAGTGAAATTATTCCTATGTGCCATCCTTTAATGCTTTCTAAAGTCGAAACTGATATTATGGAATTTGTTAAAGAATGTGCATTTAAGCTTATTGTAACAGTTAAGTGTGAAGGTAAAACAGGGGTTGAAATGGAAGCTTTAAGTGGGGTTAGTATAGGACTTTTAACTATATATGATATGATTAAGGCTATAGATAAATCAATGAGGATTACGGATATAGTGCTTGAAAGCAAAGAAGGAGGCAAAAGTGGCAAATTTGTGCGATCTTAAAAAAGAACCCCAGATCAATTATCCTACTTTCTGGGATTATAAGGTGATTTTTGAGGTGCATGTTAAGGCAAGTGAAATTTTTCAAGAAATTTTAGGCCAAAGAGAATATAAATTTGAACATTCGAATTCAAGTGCGAGTGGAAAATATCAAAGTTATTTATTAAATGTTTATGTTGATAGCAAAAAAGATCGTTTGGATATATTTGATAAATTAAAAGCTAAAGCAAAATTTGTACTTTAAGAAAGAAGGAAAAATGAAAAATACTTTAATTATTTTTGAAAATTCTTTATCAAATCTTGGTAAAGATGAAGCAAGTGATTTACTTGAAGACTTGAGTTTTAATCTTGCATATAAGCAAATTTCGCATAATCCTCATGAAACAAAAAAAGTTTTAAATTCTCTTTTGGTTGAATTTTTAACTATTTTGAAAAAACTTGATTTTTTTGATGATGAAAATGTTACAAAGGTTATCAAAGCTTTGGTTAAGGCGAGTATTGTAGATGCTCAAAATTCGCTTTATGAGTATATTAGCGAAGCTGAATTATTAAACAAACAGATTGAAAATCAAAAAAATTTGATTAAAAATCAAATCAGTGATAATTTTTTTGAATTCGAGAATATTTTACAAGAATGTTCTTTTTGTGATGAATTTAGCGGTGGTTTAAATGATGCTATTTTATTTGATATAGAAATGCTTGGAATTTTAAAAGAAACCGCTGAAAGTGCTTTTTTAACTACATTAGAAAAGGCTGAAGATATAGAACTTACAAGTAGTGAAATAGCTAAAAATCTCGTATATAATGCCATTTGTGAAGCTCATTTTGAAAAAGAAAGAATTTTAAAAATTTCAAGTATTATTTTAAATACTGCTTTTGAAATAGCCAATGAATCTATGGCTTATGCAAAAGATCTTTGTTTAGGTGTGATTAAAGGCACAAGAGATGGTATTGTTTTAGCAATGGAAAAATTTAAAGCTTCATTAACTTATGCAAATTTTGAAGAAGATGTTAGTTTAAAAAGTAAAGAACTAATAGGCATAGAAGATGATTTTATTGCTCTTTTAAAAAAAGAGATTCAACTACAAAATGATCCTTGCAAGAGTATAGTTGAGAATTTGCTAGAACATGAACTTGATAATCTTTTTGCTAAATTTAGACGTCTTGCAGGTGAAAGTAGAGAGCAACTAATATTAGTTTTAAATGATATTAAGAAAAATCCAAAGATTAATGATTTTAACAAACTTACTCAAAGAAAATTAAATCGTTTTAAACAAGAAATTTTTGAATTAGAAAAAATTGCTAGCGAAAAATACAAAGATTTAAATTCCAAAAAAGCTAAAAAGCTCGGTGTAAGACTTTGGGAAAAAGCAAAAAAATTTGTTAAAAAATAATATCCCATTTTTTGGGATATTAAATATCTATTTCTATACCTACAGGTGCGTGATCAGAGCCAAAAATATCATTTCTTATGAAAGCGTTTTTAAGTTTATCTTTTAAACCCTTTGAAATGAAAAAATAATCAATCCTCCAGCCTACATTTCTTTCTCTTGCTTTCATTCTATAGCTCCACCACGAGTATTTTTCTTTGATTTCACCATTAATTTCTCTAAAAGTATCTATAAAACCAAGTTTTAGCAAATCATCAATCCAAGCTCTTTCTATAGGTAAAAAACCTGAAGTGTTGGCATTGGCTTTTGGGTGGGTAAGATCGATTTCTTTGTGAGCGGTATTGACATCACCACAAATGATAATTTCAAACCCATCTTTTAAAAGCTTATCCAAATACGCTAAAAAATCTGCATAAAATTTCATTTTAAAATTTAAACGCTCTTCATCTTTTTGACCATTTGGAAAATAGATATTAAAAAGTGCGATATTTTTAAAGCGGTGTTCTAAAACCCTACCTTCTTCATCATCAAAAAATTCGCATTTTTTTACTTCGCTATCAAAATTACAAAGACTCATTACCCCAGAATATCCCGCTCTTTTAGCAGAATTAAAATACATGTGTTTAAAAGGATATTCATAAATTTTTTTAGGAAATTTATCTTCATGTGCTTTGATTTCTTGAAAACCTATAAAATCAATTTTTTCTTGTGCTATCCAATCAAGTGCATTTTTATCACAAATAGCTCTTAAGCCATTGACATTCCATGAAAGTAGTTTCATTATTTTCCTTAAAATTTTCATTAAAAGTGTAAATCATAACATAAAAAGATTTAAAACTACAATCCATTTAAAAAAATTCAATAAAATTAAAACCTTAAATTTGAAGGTGGGATTTATATGCTTAGATTAACTTGGTTTCAGTTTACTTTTTTTAATTCTTTGATGATTGTATTATTGAATTTTAATTTATTTTATTTTGTGTATGAAAAAAATACACAAAATTGGTTTATAACTTTTGTTTTTATTGTGGCCTATTTTGCCCTTGTTCACGTGGTTTGCTCTTTACTTTTTATAAAGTTTTTTACTAAATTTTTTTCTATATTATTTATAATATCATCTTTTTTAAGTGTTTACTTTATTAGTTTTTATGGGGTGCTTATAGATTCTGATATGATACAAAATGTTGTTCAAACAGACATTAAAGAAGTAAAAGATTTGTTAAATTTAAAATTGATCTTATTTGTTGTTTTGGCTTTATTATTGGTTTTTTATGTTGTTAAAGTAAAAATTGATTATTATGGTAGTTTTAAATCCCATATAAAAATTAAAATTATCAATATAATATCAGGTTTGATTGTTGTTTGTGCGATTTTAATCCCTTTAAGTAAAACTTTCTTGCCTTTTTTTAGAAACTATAATGAAATAAGAATGTATAATACTCCTTTTTATCAAATTTATGCCGTATATCGCTATTATATTCGTTTTGTGAAAGCTAAGCCAGAATTTAAAACTATAGCTAATGATGCTTATAGAGAAAACAATCACACTAAAAAACTTTTGGTTTTGGTGGTGGGTGAAACCGCTAGAGCGGCAAATTACTCTTTGGGTGGATATACTAAAAATGATACCAATTTTTATACCAAAAAAGATAATGTAGTCTTTTTTGATAATTTTTCATCATGTGGAACAGCAACAGCGGTAAGTTTGCCTTGTATGTTTTCTATTTCTAAGCGTGAAAATTATTCAAGTTCAGAATTTCAAGAAAATGCGATGGATGTGCTTTATAAAACAGGTGTAGATGCTGCATGGTTTGATAATAATTCTGGTGGTTGTAAAGGGGTTTGTGATAGATTAGCTTATAAGCAAAAGCTTTCTAGTGATTTGGATGAAAATTTACTCACCCCTTTTAAAGAAAAATTAAATCATTTAAGTGATCAAAATATAATAGTTCTTCATTTGCAAGGTTCTCATGGGCCAACTTATTATAAACGCTATCCAAGCGAATTTAAAAAATTTACTCCAACTTGTGATACTAATGAACTTTCAAAATGTGATAGCGAGGCTTTAATCAACACTTATGATAATACTTTGCTTTATACAGACTATCTTTTAAGTGAGATTATAAAACTATTAAAAGAGCAAAAAGATTATGAAAGTTCTTTATTTTATCTTTCAGATCATGGTGAAAGTTTGGGTGAAAATGGTATTTATCTTCATGGTATGCCTTATGCTATAGCACCAAGTTATCAAACTCATATTCCTGCTATTTTTTGGAGCAATGATGAAAAATTAATGAATTTAGCTAAAGAGCATAAAGGTTTAAAACTTTCTCAAGATAATCTTTTTAGCACTCTTTTAGGATATTTTGATGTAAAAACAAGTGTTTATGAACCAGAATATGATTTATTAAATCCTAAACTTAAGGCAAATCCATGAAGCCTAAATATCATTTTTTAAATAACGCAAGATATGCTTTAGAAGGGCTTTTTGCTTTATTTAAAAATGAAATGGCGTTTAGAATTGAACTTTGCATTATTATCCCCGCGATAGTTTTTAGTTTTTTCTTAAAAGTTAGTTTTTTGGAGCATTTGTTATTGATAAGTGTCTTAATACTTATCTTAATTGTAGAAGCTTTAAATTCGGCAATTGAAGCTTGTGTTGATTTGATTACAAATGAATGGCATGAAAAAGCAAAAATCGCTAAAGATTGTGCGAGTGCGGCAGTGTTTTTTAGTGTGCTTTTAGCTCTTTTTGTTTGGGGCTTTATTTTATATAATATTTACTTATGAAATTTGAAAATTTAATACGAGAAATTTTAGGAAAAAAGCGCTTTGAATTGTTAAAATTTTTATGTGAAAATGCCGATGAAAATGGTTTTATTATGATTAAAATCAGTGATCTTGAAGAAAAATTACATCAAAGTAAACCTACCATCATCGCTACTTTTAAGTTTTTAGAAGAAAAAAAACTTTTTAAGCGTCTTAAAAATGGATTTTATCAGCTAAATATAGGAGATAAAAATGAAACTTAAAAATCCTTTAGATATGCATTTGCATTTAAGAGATAATCAAATGTTAGAACTTATTGCACCTTTGAGTGCAAGAGATTTTTGTGCAGCTGTGATTATGCCAAATTTAATCCCTCCACTTTGTAATTTAGAAGATCTAAAAGCTTATAAAATGCGTATCCTTAAGGCTTGTAAAGATGAAAATTTCACTCCTTTAATGACACTTTTTTTTAAAAATTATGATGAGAAATTTCTTTACAGTGCTAAAGATGAAATTTTTGGCATTAAGCTTTATCCAGCAGGAATTACAACAAATTCAAATGGTGGAGTTTCAAGTTTTGATATAGAGTATTTAAAACCTACTTTAGAGGCTATGAGTGATTTAAATATTCCTTTGTTAGTGCATGGAGAAACCAATGATTTTGTAATGGACAGGGAAAGTAATTTTGCTAAAATTTATGAAAAATTAGCCAAACATTTTCCACGACTTAAGATTGTTATGGAGCATATTACCACTAAAACTTTATGTGAACTTTTAAAAGATTATGAAAATTTATACGCGACAATCACTTTACATCATTTAATCATCACTTTAGATGATGTTATCGGAGGTAAAATGAATCCTCATCTTTTTTGTAAGCCTATAGCCAAGCGTTACGAAGATAAAGAAGCCCTTTGCGAACTTGCTTTTAGTGGTTATGAAAAAGTTATGTTTGGAAGTGATAGTGCGCCTCACCCAAGAGATACTAAAGAGTGTTGTGGTTGTGCCGCAGGTATATTTAGCGCCCCAGTGATTTTACCTGTTTTAGCTGAATTATTTAAGCAAAATAGCTCAGAAGAAAATTTGCAAAAATTTTTAAGCGATAATGCTTGTAAAATTTATGATTTAAAATTTAAAGAAGATAAAATTTTAACTTTAGAAGAAAAAGAATGGCAAGTGCCAAATGTTTATGAAGATAAATACAATCAAGTCGTGCCTTATATGGCTGGAGAAATTTTAAAATTTCAATTAAAACATTGATTTCCCACCTTAAAGGTGGAAAATTTAAGCTTTATTTACAAGAGCATCTCTGATATCTATAACAAGATAGATTACAAAAAAACTTAAAAATAAAGCAATAAAACTGACTATCAGCGATAATAAACCAGCTAAAAATCCAATGCTAAACATCATAAAAAGAGAATAAAGCAAAGCTACAACAAAACTTATCGCTGCAATTGCATCAAGAATCAAGCGTCCAAATTTGATGATTAAATTTTTAACCATTAAAAACTCCTTTGAAATAATGAGTGAAATTGTAATAAATATCAGCTTAATATTTTTATAAGTTATTTATAATTAAAAGTTTTATTTTAGATTCTATAGTTTCAATAATATCATTTTCAACAAAAGAACTTACAGCTTCTTTAGAAGTTGTGATTTTGTTCATGCTTAAATGCCATAGAGCATTTTCTATAGCCTCTTCTTTTGTTCTTTGGACTTTGCGTGTTTCATCAAAAACAATCTTATGAAAAAATATATTTTTTTCTAGTAAATAATTTTCTAAATCTTTTTTATAAAAACCTTTAAATTCAGTATTAAAATATTTAAAAATCGGATCTAAAAAATCACTTTTTCTATAATCAGCCCAACCAAGATAAATTTTTATTTTGGCTAGATTTAAGAAATTTGTATAATCTTTTTCATTTTGTAAAGCAGGAGACATACTTAAAAATGCAAGATCAAATTTAACATTAGGATTGTTTTGCATCCAAGTTTCAAAGCTCAAATTTTCGCATTTTATATTGTTAAGATTTAGTTTTTTAGCATCTTCTTGTAAAATTTCAAGCATAGTATTTGCACTATCTAGGGCTAAAATTTCTTTAGCTTCTTTAGCTAAGTGTAAAGTCCAAACCCCAGTTCCACATCCTATATCTATAATGCTTTTATTTTGAAAAGAAATATTTAAATTTTGTAAATATTCAAAAGTTTGCTTTTGTATGGTGTTTAAAGTGTTTTGATATCTTGCGTAAGTTTTGGCCTTTTTATCCCATAAATTCATATATTTTCCTTGATAAAATATATAAAATCATAGCATAAATTTTTAAAATTCAAGCCCTTTTTTGGGCTTGAATGACTAATTAAAACCTTTTCTTCTTAACATCTTCTAAGATATTATTAGCTATATCACTTACTGTACTAGAAATAATAGCTGATTCATTAGCAATTTCAACATTATCTTTAGTAGTTTGATCAATTTGAGCTACGCTATCATTGATTTGAGTAATACCTGCAGTTTGTTCTTTAATACTTTCTGCCATATCATTGATAGATTGAACAAGTAAATTAGTATTAGCTTCAATTTCTGATAAAGACTTTTGAGTTCTTTCAGCTAACTTTCTAACTTCATCAGCTACCACTGCAAAGCCTCTACCATGTTCTCCAGCACGAGCTGCTTCAATAGCTGCATTTAAAGCTAAAAGATTGATTTGATCTGCAATATCACCTATAATACCTGTAACATTTTTAATCTCTTCAGATTGAGTGATAACATCACTAGTTTTAACTGAAACATTTTGCATAGAAGAAGTGATCTCTTCTAAAGCTGCTGCAGTTTCTTCTAAAGATTGAGCTTGAGAATTTGAAGAAGTGGTTAAGCTTTGAACAGCAGTTTGTAATTTTCCACTTTCATTAGCTAAAGCATTAGCAAAGTCTGAACTTTGTTTTAGCATTTTAACTATTTCATCACCTAAAGCATTAGTAGTTAATTCTACACTACCGCTAGCATTTTCTAATTTATTTCTAAAGTCTAAGCTTTTGTATTCTTCAAAAATTTTATGAATAGCATTCATATCAGAACCTACTCTAGCTTGTAAAACATCAAGAAGTTTATTTAGAACATTTTTAAGTTCAATCAGTTGTGGGTTTCTTGGATTAGCAGTAATTCTTGCTGTTAAATTACCACCTTCTACAACTGATACGGTTTGAACTGATTCTTTAACGGCTTGATTGTCTTGTTCTAAGCCTCTTTTAGTAGCAAGAATGTTTTCATTGATAGCATTTGAGATTTGTCCAAATTCATCATTGCTTTTTACTTCTATAGTGGAAACATTTTTTGTTTTATAGTTGATAAAATCAAAGAATGAAGTTAAACCTGTTTGGATAGCTGCAAGTGGGGAGAGGCTTCTGCTGATTAAAAATCTAATCAAGATTAAAGCTATGATTATAGCTATAATACCGACTATAACTTGTTTCATTAAAATGGAATTAACAGCGGAAGTATAGTTACTATCTAAAGTTACAGCACAAATACGATATAATCCATTGGAACTTGTATCGCACATTGCTTCATATTTGATACCTTTATCATCAAATACAGGAAAAAGAATATCTCTCTTATTTAGATCTATATATTCAGGGTTTTCTTTTATGGCGTTAGCAATATTAACGCTTAAAGTGTTTTTTGTTAAAATTCTATCAAGCACTTCGTGAAAAATAATTCTTCCTTCAGAGTCATAAACAGCAGCATAAGTAGTTGATGAGTGTCCTAAAGATAATACATCTTTGGAAAATTTATCTAGATTGTAATCGCCTCCAACGAAAGCTATAAGTTGATTATTTTTATAAATAGGGAAAACATAAGTTATACCAATCTCTTGATCTATAGGGGATTTATATGGTTGAGTTATTGTGATGCCTTTGTTATTTTTTGCTTCTTGATACCAAATTTGTTTTGTAATGTCAAAATTTGATTTTTTATCTAAAATTGTTCCATTTGACAAAAGCATTTTGTTGTTTTTATCAAACGCAATAAAAACAATATCAAAATCAAACGCCTTCTTAAAAGAATCTAGAAGCAGTGAAATATTTTCATCTTCTAATTTTTTAGCACTTTCATATGCTAGAACCTCTATAGCTTTTTGCTTGCTTTTGGAATAGTTTTCAAAAGTTACTTTAACATCATCCATAGTTTTTAATTGATTTTCTTTTAGCAATTCATATGTGTGATTTTTGGCATCAAAGTAACTAACGGTACTTGTGATTGCTAAAATTAATACAACTAAAATTCCAACCCATAGCGTAAGCTTGGCTGAAATTCCAACGGATTTGCCTGAATTTATTGATTGCATTATAACTCCTATATTTATATTGAAAATGAAATAAAAATATTATTCTAGCAAAAAATAAGAGAAAAAGTGTATAAAAAATGAACTTTTTTACATAAAAAATCAAAAATTTTTAATTATTTTGTATATTTTTATCAAGTATTAACTTTTTATAAATATAAAGAGTTTTAAAATATTATTTATTTAAGAATATTAATGCAATTTACATTTGAACAAATTTTTATCGCAATGCTATTGACTCTTTTTGCAGGTTTTTCTACGGCTATAGGTTCTATAATAGCCTTTTTTTCCAGAAAAGATGATTTAAGAGTGCTTTCTTTGGGGCTTGGTTTTTCAGCTGGAGTAATGATATACATTTCTTTCATGGAAATTTTACCTACTGCACTTAAAGATTTTAAAAATCACTATGATTCGCATTGGGCTGAGCTTTTGGGATTAGCTTGTTTTTTTGGTGGAATTTTAATATCTTTATTGATTGATAAATTAATCCCCGAAGATGTCAATCCTCACGAGCCTAAAGAGGATTTAAGCGAGTTAAAAATTTGTCCCTTGCCTCAAAAAGGACAAAATCCTCCGAAATTTCATCCTGGAGAAAAGTTGCATCAGATCAATACTAAAGCTTTAAAACGTACAGGGATTTTTACAGCTTTGGCTATTGCTATACATAATTTCCCAGAAGGTTTTGCTACTTTTATTTCAAGTCTTGATAATCTTACTTTAGGAATTGCTATAGCTATAGCTGTGGCTATACACAATATCCCAGAAGGTTTGGCTGTGAGTTTGCCAATTTACCATGCTACAGGAGATAAGAAAAAAGCTTTTATTTATTCAGCTCTTTCGGGTTTAGCAGAGCCTTTGGGTGCTTTTGTTGGAGCTTTGATTTTATTGCCTTTTATAGGCGATCTTACTTTAGCTATAAGTTTTGCTGTGATTGCAGGAATTATGGTTTTTATATCCCTTGATGAGCTTTTGCCCGCTGCAAAAACTTATGATAAGGCTCATGATAGTTTATATGGACTTATAGTAGGAATGGCAATAATGGCTTTAAGTTTAAATTTGCTTGGACAATAGAAAGCCTTGCGGCTTTCTTAAATTTAGTTCGCACCTTTTGGCGCGCTGAAGGCAGTAAGTTTTGGTAGTTCACCTTTAAATTTTTCTATATTTACGAGTCCTGTGTGAGAGATATTACCATTGGCAAGTTTTGAAGTTGGTATATCCATAGTTAAAACATTTGCATTTCCACATTTGCAAAGTCCGTTTTCATTAGGATCATACCAAGCACCTTCGCAAAGTCTTACAACCCCTTGCATGATTTCATCACTTACAACCGCCCCTGCTAAAACTTCACCGCGTTTGTTAAACACACGCACTACATCGCCATTTTTTATTCCAAGTTTTTTTGCATCTTTGGAATTGATTAAAATCGGCTCTCTATCTTTTACTGCATAAGTATCTCTTAAGCTTGTGTGGCAAAGTTGAGAGTGCAAGCGATCTCTTGGGTGATTTGTAAGTAGGTGGAAAGGTGCTTCTTTGGTTGCATTTCCAAGCCATTCAATAGGCTCAAACCAAGTAGGGTGGGCTTTGCAATCATCATAATTATAATTTTTAATCGTTTCTGAGTAAATTTCAATGAGTCCTGAATCTGTACCCAGAGCATTTAAGATAGGATCTTCTATAAATTCTGAAAAACGAGTCCATTCTAAACTTTCAGCTGTTGGTTCAAAAGTGATTGGTTCATTTTTAGCCCAAAATTCTTCAAAACTTGGCATAGGAGTAGCAAAAGCTTCACCAAAACTTTGAGTTTGTTTTAGGGCGCTGTTGTAGTATTCTTTGATGAAATCTTTAGCTTTTTTGCCATTTTCTGTGTAGGCATTAAAGACATCTTTTCCATAAATTTTGCAAATATCAGAGAAAATTACATAATCATCTTTGCTCTCACCCACAGGCTCAACGGCTTGTTTCATAGGAGCTATATGCATATTTGAATAATCTCCTGTCATGGTAATATCATCTCTTTCGTAAGATGAAGTTACAGGCATGATAATATCTGCCATTTTAGCTGTTGGAGTCCAGTAAATTTCATTTACCACAACGGTGCGTGGTTTTCTCCATGCTTTTACATTAGTGTTGGTATCTTGATGATGCACTAAAGGATTTCCACCTACCCAGTAGATAAAATCAATATCAGGATAAGTGATTTTAGCACCATTATGATCTATGGTTTTTCCAGGATGAAGTAAAGCATCAGCGATTCTTGCTACAGGGAAAGAATAACTCGCTGCATTTTGAAGCCATTCTGCACCTTCGCTTGAAGCTTCTGCTTTGCTTAAGCCTTTAAATTTACCATTTTTCCAAATTCCTAAGCTACCTGCTGTCATACCACCGATCACTCCGCCTTTGCAAGTTGGAACACCGCCATTGCTATAATGGTAGCTTAGTCCAAAACCACCTCCTTTTGTGCCGATTTGTCCTAACATCGCACAAAGAGTAACTAGCATCCAGTGAGGCTGTTCTCCATGATGTGCTCTTTGCATACCCCAACCACTCATAATCATAGTAGGATTATCATAAAAAGTTTCAGCTAAATTTTTGATAGTTTTTTCATCGATACCACAAATTTTACTTGCCCATTTGGTATCTTTTTTAACTCCATCTTCTTTGCCTTCTAAATAGTCTTTAAATTTATCAAAGCCAGTGGTGTAAGTGTCTAAAAACTCGTAATTGACTTTTTTCTTAGTGATTAAATGGCTTGCCATACCCATCATTAAAGCCACATCGGTATTTGGGCGTGGAGCTATCCATTTGGCATTTAAAAATTTCGCTGTAGTGGTTTTTACAGGATCTATACAAATCACTTTGATTTTACTGTTTTTAAGTTTTTCAAAATACGCCAACCCTCTTTGTTCGTTTGAAGTCCAAGCTATGCGTAAAGTAGAAAGTGGATCAGCACCCCAAATCACAACATATTTAGAATCACTTAAGATATTTTCCCATGAGGTTTGTTGCTCATAAACTTCAATCGATCCTACAACATAAGGCATAATCACTTGAGAAGCTCCTGTAGAATAGTCCCCTGTAGCTCCTACAAATCCACCTGTTACATTTAAAAATCTATGAAGCAAGATGCGTGAGTTTTGCATATTTCCACTTGATTTCCAGCCATAACTTCCACCAAAAATTGCACTTGCACCTTTACTATCTCTTGTTTTTTTAAGTTCTTTGGCGATAAGTTTGACTGCTTCATCATAACTTACGCGGACAAATTCATCTTTACCACGAAGTTCAGGTTTAGGATTGTCAGGATTTTCAAGGTAGGATTTACGCACATAAGGGTATTTCAAACGAGATTTATAAACCATATCAGCAGTGTAGTGCTGTAAAGGATTATCCATTTTTGTAACTTTTTCCCAAGGTTCGCTTTTTACTATTTTGCCATCTTTTATAGTGAGTTTTAAAATCCCCCAGTGTGCTGCAGTGATCACTTCTCCATTTTTTACAAGTCCGAGGCTAACTTTTGAAGCTTCTACAGTTTTTCCTGCACTTAAGCTTGGGATGAGAGGTAAAGCACTTAAGCTCGCTCCAATTTTTAAAAATTTTCTTCTATCTAGCATGCTTTTCTCCTTATTTTGTTTTAAAATCTTTTGCGTTTTTTTGTAAGTATTCTATAACTAGCCATCTGTCTTTTTTATCAATACCTGTTCTATCAGCCATAGAACGGAAAATTGCAGGCCAAGCGTTAGCTGTAAATTCTTTTTCTTTGTGGATAGCGTGACAAATTCCGCAGTTATTTACAAAAAGCTCTTTGGCTCGATTTAACATTTCTTTATTGTCTTTGACAAATTCTTTTTTATCTGCCCAAATTTCAAGGCTTACCTTATCCCATTTTCCATTTTTTCCAGTTATTCTTTGAGAGAAATTTAATTTTGTATTTTTAGAAAAAGCTGCAACAATAATTCTTTGAGAGTCATTGAAATAAATCACAGAAGGTGCTTTAGGATTTACATAACCATCAATTTTTAGCAAAACCCTGTTATTTTCGCTTTTTAACACTTCAAAAGGATTTGTAGGTAAAAGTCTTCCTATGACTTTAGTATCATCTTTATTAAGATAAAGCGATACAACTTCATCGGTATAGGCGGTATTTTTTGCCCATAAACATGTCGCTAGGACAACAAAAGAAATGAAAATTTTTTTCATTACTAATTCCTTAATATAAATTTGATGTAAATGTATTTTAATACTATGCAATTTAATTATTACTTAATTGTATAATTTTTACTAAGATTACTTATTTTTAGTGCTTTAATATTATTCTTTATTGATATAATAAATTTGAGTTAATTATATTTTACTTATTGTTTTTTAGAAAAGATAAAACTTCAATTATAAAAAAAAGTTTGTTTTGAGCTCAGATTAATACTTCTGAGCCCATTTCGATCTCGTTGAGTTTTAAGGTATAAGCTTTTTATAGCTTTATTTTCCCTCCCATTTTTACTCTCATTTAGCAAAGTGCTTTTAGATTTAAAGGTTGATTGACTCCTTATCTTGCATATTAATAAATATTATATTAATAAAACTTAAATTATTATTAATATTTATATAATTTATAGCGGAATTATTGTTTTATTGTGTGAATAATTAATGTATTTTAGAATTTTTACTAGTTGATTTCTTGAATCAAATACATTTTAAGGTGTGATAAAATTCAGGATTATTAAAACTTGGAGGAAAAGGAACACTGGCTCTAAATTCTTTATAGGTATTACCTGGGAGTGTGTCTATGATTTCTATAGTATAAGAAACACTTGTATTTTGCATTTTAGCGTTACGGACATTTTTATCATTGAAAATTTCTCCTCCTACTTGTTTTTGGTTTAATATACTAAGCATTAAATAACATTTTCTGATTTCAAATTTAGTAAGATTTTGAACTTTTCCACTTACTATAACGCTTTCATGTCTTAGATCTCTTGTATAGGTTAGTTTGCTAAGATCGGCTTGAGTGGTGAATTGATTGATTGTTAGAAAAATAGAATATATCAAAAGTGCGGTAAAAATAGTAGCTATAGTATAAGAAATCAAAGCCATTTCTTTCTGTTTGACTTTTAGAAAGATTAAAATACAAATCAAGGCAAAGCAAATAAGTAAAATGATAAAAGCTATAATATGAAAAATCGTAAAATGCATTAAAAACACTCCGAAACTAAGCGTATGGTATAGTTGTTTTCATAGTTAAAATTTTCAAAAGCAATCCTTTGAACTTGGGTTGCGTTTTTCTTTAGATCTTTAATTTCTCTACTTTTTTGTCTAAAAGGGATAAATTTCTTTTTATATTCTTCTATGATATTATCATTAGGTATTTTATCTGCAAAAATTTTAGCTGTAATTTTACATTCTTTAAAATTATTTTTTGAATTATTTGTAATATTAAAATCAACAATTAAATCATTTGAGCTTTGTATCATTTTTTGATCTGTAATAGCGGTTTTTCGAGTTCTTACTTCATTGTCTATTAGTTTATACCCATAGATATAAACTAAAAAACAAATAATAATGTCAAATGCGATAATAAAAAGTGCCGCTATAGGCCTATGGCGTAAAAATACACAAAGAAGTAAAACACAAGTGAAGAGAAAAAAAACTAATAAAATCAGCATATAATCTACTAAATATAAATGAGTAGTGTAAAAAAGCACGATTTCTCTTAGTTTCTCCACTTGCGTATCCTTTTAGTTCATGTTGGCAGCACTTTGCTTTTTAGCATCTTTGGTATCAACCCAAATGTTTGGCACTGCTCCACCTGGAGTTAAGAAAATTTTAGCATCTTGATTAACTTTTAAGGCTTCATTAAATTCTTTTTGAGTTTCAATTTGTTTTAAATTTAGCAAAGGGGTGTTTAAGCTGTTTGCGATTTCTTTGTTAGAATAAGCTTGTGCATCTGCTTCTATCTTAACAGCCATAGCTTTACCTTTGGCACTGATTATGGTTGCATTTGCTTCCCCTTCAGCTAAAGCAGCTTTTTTTAAGGCTTCTTGATTAGCTCTTTCTACTTCATATTTAGTTCTTTCAGCCTCTTGTTTTGCAATTTGCACGCGTTCGATTTGTTCTTTTACTTTTGAAGGTAAAATAATTTCTCTAAGTTGTACAGCTCGAAGTTCTACAGGTTCGTTTGGTTGGGCTTCTATGGTTTTTCTTATACCTTCTTCTATTTGAGCGGCTATTGTATTACGATTAGTAGGAAGTTCTTCGGCTGTGTATTTTCCTACAACACTTCGCACTACATCACGAACAACTGGATCGATAATTTTATTTTCCCAATTTAAGCTCCAAGTAGCTATGGTTTGAGGAACTTGCAAAGGATTTAAACGGTATTGCACTGTAACATCAATAGATACAGGCAATCCACGAGAATCAAGTACAGAAATACTATTTTTATTAATAACACCTGAACCTGAAGATAAATTTTCATTACTTCCCTCTATAGAAGCATAGTTGATTTGTCTTACTCTAGTATCGATTATGGTTATTTTTTGTACAAAAGGTAAGAAAAAGTGAAGTCCTGGTTCTAATGGATTTGGGTCATATTTACCTGTTGTTGATTTAATCCCCATTTCCCCAGAATTTATCACCATAAAAGGTTTTGCAACGATTAAAAATAAGATAATAATAATTACCCCATAAACAAATGGAGAGAATTTCCCAAAACCTTTAAAATTAAATTCTGGTGCTTTGAAATTGAAATTTTGACGGTTGTTGTTTCCGTTATTGTTAGAATTTCCATTTTTTTTATTGAAATAATCATTCAAATCAGCTGGCATTTATTTCCTTTTTTAAATATAAGTTAGCATAGATGCGTATTTTTCATTGCGTCCATAAACTACATCAAAATAAGCATCTTGAAGTTTTTTAGTTACAGATCCTCTTAAACCATTTCCTATTATTCTCGCATCGATATTGTTAATAGGTGTGATTTCAGCGGCTGTTCCGGTAAAAAATGCTTCATCAGCAGTATAAACTTCATCTCTTGAAATTCTTTGGCGAAGCACGGTGATACCAAGATCATGAGCGATTTTAAGCACTGTATCTTGAGTAATGCTTTTTAAAGAAAAATCATTTGGAGGTGTGATTAAAACCCCATCTTTTACAATAAAGAAACATTCTCCTGTTCCTTCTGCGATAAAACCTTCTTCATCAAGCATTAAAGCTTCTTCATATCCTGCTTCAATAGCTTCAAATTTTGCAATTTGAGAGTTAAGATAATTCGCACTTGCTTTAGCTTTTCCCATGCATGATTTAACACTATTTCTTGCAAAAGACGAAATTTTTACTTTTATGCCTTTTTCTAAACCTTCTTCTCCAAGGTAAGCACCCCATTCCCAAGCTGCAATTCCAACTCTTACAGGAGCTTTTATATGATAAAGTCCCATAACTCCATCGCCTAAGAAAATCAGAGGGCGGATATAGACATTGCTTTGAAAATTGTTTGCTTTTAAGAGTTCAATTTGTGCATTTTCAAGATCTTTTTGAGAAAAAGGACAATTTAAAAGAGTAATTTTTGCAGACTCTAAAAGTCTTTTGGTGTGATCTTCAAGTCTGAAAATTGCTAAGCCTTTATCTGTTTTATAGGCTCTAGTTCCTTCAAAAACAGCATTGCCATAATGCAAAGAATGGGTTAAAAAGTGCAAAGTTGCATCTTTAAAATCAACTAATTTTCCATCCATCCAAATTTTATCTGCTGAGATCATTTTTTTACCTTTTATAGTTGTTTATTTCTTAAAAAATATTATTTTAAGAATAAATCGGGATTTTATCAAAAATATACTAACAATAAGCTTTTATTAAATTAAGGTTTTTTGTTAAAAAAAATATTAGGTATTTTTTGAAATAATTATGAAAAATTATCGTTAAAAAGGAGAAATTATGCCATTAGTAAATATCAAATTAGCAAAGCCGTCTTTAAGCAAGGAACAAAAAGCGGAACTTATAGCTGATATTACCGAACTTTTAAGCACGAAATATAATAAAAGTAAAGAAAGAGTTGTTGTGGTTTTAGAAGATGTGGAAAATTATGACATAGGCTTTGGCGGAGAAAGTGTAGAAGCTATCAAAGCAAAGGCAAATAAATGAGTTTAAATATAGGAGATAAGGCACCTCAATTTGAGCTTTTAAATCAAGATGGGGTAAAAATAGCATTAAAAGATTTTATTGGCAAAAAGGTGATTTTGTATTTTTATCCAAAAGATAATACCCCAGGTTGTACTACAGAAGCTTGTGATTTTAGTGCAAATTATGATAAATTTGGTGGTAAAAATGCAGTGATTATTGGTATTAGTCCTGATAGTGTGACAAGTCATGAAAAATTTATTTCTAAATTTAATTTAAAGCATATTTTACTTAGTGATAGCGAAAAAGAAGTTGCTAAAGCTTATAGAGCTTGGGGGCTTAAGAAAAATTACGGAAAAGAATATGAAGGCATCATTCGTTCTACTTTTGTTATCGATGAAACAGGTAAGATTGCTCAAATTTATAGTAATGTTCGTGTAAAAGACCATGCTTTAAAAGTGCTTGAAAGTCTTTAATGCTAGTGCATATTTGTTGTAGTGTAGATAGTCATTATTTTATTGAAGAACTTAGAAAGACTTATCCTGATGAAAAAATCATAGGATATTTTTATGATCCAAATATCCATCCTTTAAGCGAATACGAACTAAGATTTTTAGATGTAAAAAGGTCTTGTGATAAACTTGGCATTAAGTTATATAAGGGCGAGTATGAGTATGAAAAATGGCTTAATGCTGTGCGTGGTTATGAAGATGAGCCTGAAAAAGGTGCAAGGTGTGAAATTTGCTTTGATGTAAGAATGGGATCTAGTGTTAAATTTGCTGCTAAAATAGGAGAAAAAAAGCTTACTACTACGCTTTTAACTAGCCCTAAAAAAGATTTAGAACAGTTAAAAAATGCTTTACAAAAAGAATGTGAGTCTTATGGGGTAGAGTTTTTAGCTCCTGATTTTCGTAAAAATGGCGGCACTCAAAGGCAGTTTGCTTTAGCAAAAAAAGAAATGCTCTATCATCAAAATTATTGTGGTTGTATTTATGGACTTAAAAAACAAAAACAAGATAAGAATTTCATTGATGAATTAATGTCTTCTGTAAATAAGCAAATTTTACCTGCAAGTATAGAAGCAAGAATAGCTCTTTATAAAAAAGTAGTTTTATGGGAAAAAAAGGGTATAAAATTTGAAATTTTAAGAGAGAAATTTTTAAATTATCGTCTTTTAAGCGCTTTGATAAAATTAGATAAAAAGCCCGTTAAATCTCATATTTTATTTTATTCGCATTTTAAAAACGCTTATACAAGATTTTCTTTAGATGAGGAAAATTTAAAACAAAATTTAAAAGAAGGCTTTTATAGAAGTACCAAAGATGAAATGGTTTTTGTAGAATTTTGCCGTTTTAATACATTTTTTAAAAATAAATGGAAAAATTTTGAAGATTTTTTAAAAAGACCTTTGAGTGTGCAAGCAGAAATTAAATGGCGCAATAAATTGTTTGGAACTTATAATCTTAGCCCTATTATCATCCTTGAAAATATTTTACCTTCAAGATATGAAGTGATAGCAAAAAGTGAAATTTATCATGATAATCAAGAGGTGCTTGTAGAAATTTAAGAAATTTATTAAGAAAAACTTTTTTTGTTAATGTAATTTTTAATGATTTTTTTATATAATAAAATTTTTAATTGTTTTCAAGGTTAATTTAATAATGATAGATGTAATGCAAATTCAAGAAATCTTACCACACCGTTATCCTTTTTTACTAGTAGATAAAATTACAGAATTAAAAGTTAAAGAAGTGGTTCGAGGATATAAAAACATCAGTATAAGTGACCATGTTTTTATGGGACATTTTCCAGGGCATCCTATTTATCCTGGAGTTTTGATTTTAGAAGGTATGGCTCAAACAGGTGGAGTTTTAGCTTTTGAAAGTATGGAAGATAAAGTGGATCCAAAAAGTAAAGTAGTTTATTTCACAGGCATAGATGGAGCAAAATTTAGAAATCCTGTGCGTCCTGGAGATAGGCTTGATTATGAAATGAGCGTGGTTAAAAATCGTGGTAATATGTGGATTTTTAAAGGGCAAGCTTTTGTAGATGGAAATTTAGTTGCAGAGGCCGAGCTTAAAGCTATGATAGTGGATAAATAATGAAAAAAATTCATCCAAGTGCGGTGATTGAAGAGGGTGCACAACTTGGTGACGATGTTGTAATAGAAGCTTATGCCTATGTAAGCAAAGATGCTAAAATAGGTAATGATGTTGTCATCAAACAAGGTGCTCGAATTCTTTCAGATACAACTATAGGTGATCATTCTCGTGTATTTTCTTATGCTATAGTAGGCGATATTCCTCAGGACATATCTTATAAAGAAGAGCAAAAAAGCGGTGTTGTTATAGGAAAAAATGCAACTATTAGAGAATTTGCAACGATAAATTCAGGTACAGCTAAAGGAGATGGTTTGACTCGTATAGGCGATAATGCTTTTATTATGGCTTATTGTCATATTGCTCATGATTGTCTTTTAGGTAATAATATTATTTTAGCTAATAATGCAACTTTAGCAGGACATGTAGAGCTTGGAGATTTTACGGTTGTAGGCGGGCTTACACCTATTCATCAATTTGTCAAAGTAGGTGAGGGTTGTATGATAGCAGGAGCAAGTGCACTTTCTCAGGATATAGTACCGTTTTGTTTAGCAGAAGGAAATCGTGCAAGTATTAGAAGTTTAAATTTAGTAGGTATTCGTCGTCGTTTTGATAAAGATGAAGTAGATAGACTTAGTAGAGCTTTTAAAACTTTATTTAGACAAGGAGATTTAAAAGAAAATGCTAAAAATTTGCTTGAAAATCAAGAAAGTGAAAATGTTAAAAAAATGTGCCATTTTATATTAGAAACAAAGCGCGGAATTCCTGTCTATAGGGGTAAAAATAATGCCTAGAAAATGTAGTTTTTGCAATGAAGTGGAGAATCCACAAAGAAGAATTTTAGCAAATGAAAATGATGATGCTTTTATTTGTGAATATTGCGTTGAAGGTGCTTATAGTATTATTTATGGAGAAGAAAAAGAATTTAAAGAACCTAAACAAAGCCATAATACAGAATTTAAAGATATCACTCCAAAAGAATTAAAAGCTTATCTAGATCGTTATGTTATAGGACAAGATAGAGCTAAAAAAGTTTTTAGTGTTGGAGTATACAATCATTATAAAAGACTTTTTAAAGCCGAACTTCAAGATGATGATACAGAGCTTTTTAAGTCAAATATTTTACTTGTTGGGCCAACAGGAAGTGGAAAAACTTTATTGGCACAAACTTTAGCTAAATTTTTAGATGTACCTATAGCAATTTGTGATGCAACTTCTTTAACTGAAGCAGGATATGTAGGTGAGGATGTGGAAAATATTTTAACACGTCTTTTACAAGCTGCAGATGGAGATGTGCAAAGAGCTCAAAAAGGTATAGTTTTTATTGATGAGATTGATAAAATTGCTAGAATGAGTGAAAATCGTTCTATTACTCGTGATGTAAGTGGAGAGGGCGTGCAACAAGCTTTACTTAAGATTATCGAAGGAAGTTTGGTAAATATTCCACCAAAAGGGGGAAGAAAACATCCAAATCAAGAGTTTATACAAATTGACACTTCAAATATTTTATTTGTTTGTGGTGGAGCTTTTGATGGTTTGGAAACTATCTTAAAAAGAAAACTTGGCGATAAAGTTGTGGGCTTTTTTGATGATGCAAAAGAAGAAAATAAAGCTTTACTTGAGAAAATTGAACCTGATGATTTGGTGCATTTTGGTTTGATTCCTGAGCTTATAGGTCGTTTGCATGTGATTGCATCTTTAAATGAGCTTAATGAAGAAGATATGGTAAGAATTTTAACTGAGCCTAAAAATGCCATTATTAAGCAATATCAAAAGCTTTTTGCTATTGATGGAGTGAATTTAAAATTTGAAGAAGATGCTCTAAGAGCTATCGCACAACTTGCATTGGAGAGAAAAACAGGGGCTAGGGGGCTTAGAAGTATTATAGAAGAAATGATGGTAGATTTAATGTTTGAGTTACCAGAGTATAAAGACTATGATATTGTAATAACCAAAGAAGTTGTTAAAGACAATGCAAAGGCATTATTAATAAAAAGAAAAATAAGTTAAAAAGGATAGAAATGATATTAGATCAGCTTATAGGATTTTTTTCTAGTGATATGGGGATTGATTTAGGAACAGCTAATACGCTAGTTTTGGTAAAAGATAAGGGTATAGTGATAAATGAGCCTTCTGTTGTGGCAGTTGAAAGAGAAAGGTATGGTTCCAAAGCAAAAATTTTAGCCGTAGGTAAAGAAGCTAAAGATATGGTGGGAAAAACTCCAGGCAATATTGAAGCTATTCGTCCTATGAAAGATGGCGTGATTGCAGATTTTGATATGACTGAAAAAATGATCCGCTATTTTATAGAAAAAACACACCGTAGAAAAAGTTTTTTACGCCCTAGAATTATCATTTCTGTTCCTTATGGTTTAACTCAAGTAGAAAGAAAAGCGGTAAGAGAAAGTGCTTTAAGCGCAGGCGCAAGAGAGGTATTTTTGATTGAAGAGCCTATGGCAGCAGCTATTGGTGCAAGTTTACCTATACAAGAGCCTAAAGGAAATTTGGTAGTAGATATAGGGGGTGGAACTACTGAGATTGGAGTGATTTCTTTGGGTGGACTTGTGATTTCAAAGTCTATTCGTACGGCTGGAGATAAGCTTGATATGAGTATAGTTAATTATGTAAAAGAAAAATACAATCTTATCATAGGTGAAAGAACAGGCGAAGAGATCAAAATCACTATAGGTTCAGCAATACAACTTCCAAAAGAGCTTTCTATGGTGGTAAAAGGACGCGATCAAGTAAGTGGACTTTTAAGTCGTATTGAACTTACAAGCGAAGATGTAAGAGAAGCGATGCGTGAGTATTTAAAAGAAATTGCTGATGCTTTAAAAATGGTTCTTGAAATGATGCCGCCTGATTTAGCAAGTGATATAGTAGAAAATGGTGTAGTTTTAACAGGTGGCGGAGCATTGATTCGTGGTCTTGATAAATACTTAAGTGAAATTGTACGTTTGCCAGTTTATATCGCAGATGAACCGCTTTTAGCTGTAGCAAAAGGAACAGGTAAAGCTTTAGAGGAAATTTCATTATTGCAACAATTAACCAATGAAGAATAAGATTTTTTATGTTCTTGTCTTAGCCTTTTTGGTTTTTATATCTTTTTATTATGGAGGACTTATTAAGCAAAATGTTCTCCGTGTTAATGATTTTGTTATAGGTAATTTTTATAATATTAAAGATTATTTGGGAGAAAAAATTTCAGAACACTTTAATCAAGCAAATCAAATTCAGCAACTAAAAGCTAGAAATAAAGAATTAGAAGATATTGCTGTAAAGGTAACTAGTTTTGCAAATCAATTAAATCGTATTTTAGAGGATCAAAATTCTACAAAATATTTACCTCAAGTTTCTTTAACTAGAGTTATTTCTTATGTTCAATTGAATGATTATAAAAAATTGTGGTTAGATTGGAGTAAAATTCCCGTTGGTAAAAATCGTGGTTTGATATATCAAGGATATACTGCAGGTATAGCTATTAATAAAAATGGTAGAGCAATGGCTCTTTTACAAGGTGATGATCAGTGTGTTTTTTCTGTTTATATAGGAAAATCCAAAGCTCCAGGTTTAATCCAAGGTGAAGATGGCAGGATTGTGGTTAAATTTATTCCAAAATGGGCAAAAATTAATATCGGAGATGAAATTTTAACAAGTGGACTTGATAATATTTTCTTTTCAGATATACCTGTTGGGATTGTGAATAGAATTGATGATGAAGATATGTATCAAAGTGTAGAAGTAAAGCCTTATGTTAAGATTAGTATTCCTGCTTATTTATATGTAGTAGATAATTTATAAGTCAAGGATTAGACTTTTTAAAAATTTTCTATATTTTTGCTAATTATTATAACTTTGTTTAATGCTAAAAATTTTGTTAAATTATCAAATAAATTTTTATAATCGAATGAGAATTTTATAAAAAATCTTAAATTTATTTATGTATTATTTCCTAGATTAAAAGCAGAGTGTTTATTTTTTAAAATTATATCGATAATTTCAAAGTTTATAAAACTAATTTTTGTTATAATCAGCCCAAATTTATGCTCTTAGGAAAATTTATGCCAAAACGAACAGATATTAAAAGCATTTTACTTATAGGAAGTGGTCCTATTGTGATAGGACAAGCTTGTGAATTTGATTATTCTGGAACTCAAGCCGCAAAGACTTTAAAAGAATTAGGATATCGTGTAGTATTAATCAACTCAAATCCTGCAACCATCATGACAGATCCCGAATTTGCAGATGCGACTTATATAGAACCCATAACAAAAGAAAGTATTTTAAGTATTATTAAAAAAGAAAAAATTGATGCAATTTTACCAACCATGGGTGGACAAGTAGCGTTAAATGTTGCTATGGAAGTTTATGAAAGTGGACTTTTAGGAGATGTGAAATTTTTAGGTGCAAACCCTGAGGCGATTAAAAAAGGTGAAGATCGTCAGGTCTTTAAAGAATGTATGAAAAAAATCGGCATGGATTTGCCAAAATCGATGTATGCGTATAATTATGATGAAGCTTTAAAAGCTGTAGATGAAATTGGCTTTCCTTTGATGATCCGTGCTTCTTATACTTTAGGAGGTGCTGGAAGTGGTGTGGTTTATAATATGGACGAATTTAAAGAACTTGCCAATACTGCTTTAGCTTTATCGCCTATCCATGAAATTTTGATTGAAGAAAGTTTGTTGGGTTGGAAAGAATATGAAATGGAAGTTATACGCGATAGAGCGGATAATTGTATCATAGTTTGTAGTATAGAAAATATCGATCCTATGGGAGTTCATACAGGAGATAGTATTACAATAGCTCCAGCATTAACTTTGACGGATAAAGAATATCAAGTTATGCGTAATGCTTCTTTTGCTATTTTGCGTGAAATTGGTGTAGATACAGGCGGAAGTAATGTGCAATTTGCTATCAACCCAAAAAATGGAAGAATGATAGTTATAGAAATGAATCCAAGAGTTTCAAGATCAAGTGCTTTAGCTTCTAAGGCAACGGGTTATCCTATAGCAAAGGTTGCGACACTTTTGGCGGTAGGTTTTAGTTTAGATGAGATTAAAAATGATATTACAGGAACTCCTGCATCTTTCGAGCCTGTGATTGATTACATTGTAACAAAAATTCCTCGCTTTACTTTTGAAAAATTTCCAGGAGCAAATACAACTTTAGGTACAGCTATGAAAAGTGTGGGTGAGGTGATGGCTATAGGACGTACTTTTAAAGAAAGTATACAAAAAGCACTTTGTTCTCTTGAGCGTTCTTTGAGTGGTTTTGATAGAGTAAAATTTGAAGATAGAAATGATCTTGTTTTTAAAATTCGCAATGCCAATGAAAAGCGTTTGCTTTATGTTGCTCAAGCTTTTAGAGAAGGTTTTAGCGTAGAAGAACTTTATGAGCTTTGTAAAATAGATCCTTGGTTTTTAACACAGATTAAAGAAATTGTAGATTTTGAAGAGCAAATTGATATGGATATTTTAAACAATAAAGCTCTTTTGAGAAAAGCAAAAACTATGGGCTTTTCAGATAAAATGATAGCCTTGCTTGTAAATTTGAAAGATAATTTAGAATTAAGCCAAAATGATATTTATTATGCAAGAATGAAGCAAAAAATCATCGCAGAATTTAGTGAAGTGGATACTTGTGCGGGTGAATTTGAAGCTTTAACTCCTTATCTTTATTCAAGTATTAATGTAAGCGAACTTACTCAAAGTAAAAACGATGCTAAGGATAAAAAAGAAAAAAAAGTGATGATTATAGGCGGGGGGCCAAACCGCATAGGACAAGGTATAGAATTTGACTATGCTTGCGTACATGCTTCTTTTGCGCTTAAAGATATGGGTATTAAAACTATTATGTATAATTGTAATCCTGAAACCGTTTCGACTGACTATGATACAAGTGATATTTTGTATTTCGAGCCTATTGATTTTGAACATTTAAGAGCGGTGATTGAGCGTGAAAAACCTGATGGAGTGATTGTGCATTTTGGCGGACAAACTCCTTTGAAATTTGCTAAGCGTTTAAGCGCTTTTGGAGCTAAGATTATAGGTACTAGTGCAAGAGTAATTGATATGGCAGAAGATAGAAAGAAATTTGCTGAATTTATTACAAAGCTAGGTATTAATCAGCCGAAAAATTCCACTGCAACAAGTGTGGAAGAAGCAGTGCTTAAAGCTAGTGATATAGGATATCCTGTGCTTGTAAGACCAAGTTATGTTTTAGGTGGGCGTGCGATGCGTGTGGTAAATGATGAGGCCGAACTTAGACTCTATATGCAAGAAGCTGTAGATGTGAGTGATAAAAGTCCTGTTTTGATCGATCAGTTTTTAGACAATGCTACAGAAATTGATGTTGATGCGATTTGTGATGGCAAAGATGTTTATGTGGCAGGAATTATGGAGCATATAGAAGAAGCAGGAATTCATTCAGGCGATAGTGCTTGTTCTTTACCACCTTGTAATATCGATGAAAAAATGCAAGAATTTATTGCACAAAAAACCGCAGATATTGCTTTAAATTTAGGAGTTGTAGGGCTTTTAAATATACAATTTGCTTTACATAATAATGAGCTTTATATGATAGAAGTAAATCCTAGAGCTAGTCGTACTGTGCCTTTTGTTAGTAAAGCTACGGGTATTCCTTTAGCAAAAGTGGCAACGCGTGTGATGTGGCAAGGAAATTTAAAAGAAGCTTTAAAATTTTATGATACTTTCAAAGTGGTTAATTTTGATACTAAAATTTTACGCCCTAAAACTCCAAAATATATGAGTGTAAAAGAAGCGGTATTTCCATTTGCAAAACTTAGCGGAAGTGATTTAGAATTAGGCCCTGAAATGCGTTCAACGGGTGAAGTTATGGGTATAAGTAAGGATTTTGCAAATTCTTATGCAAAAAGTCAAATCGCATCGTTTAATCATCTTCCAGAGCAAGGTGTGGTATTTATCTCCTTAAAAGATAAGGATAAAAAATATACCAAAAAAATCGCCGCAGAATATGTAAAGCTTGGCTTTAAACTTATGGCAACTGGGGGAACTTGCAAGGAAATTTTAGAAAGTGGTTTTGAGTGCGAACTTGTGCATAAAATTTCAGAAGGACGCCCCAATGTTGAAGATAAATTGAAAAATGGAGAAATTCACTTAGTTATCAATACAAGTGATAATCACAGTTTTAAAGGTGATACGAAAAAAATTCGTGAAAATATCATTCGTTTTAAAATACCTTATTTTACAAATTTACGATCAGCTTTAGCAGGTGCAAAATCGATTAAAGCTATACAGAGTAAATCTTGCCTAGATGTAAAGAGTTTGCAAGAGTGGCTTAAATCTTGATTTATTTAGCTCAAACAGATACTACGGTAGGATTTTTAAGTAAAAATTTAGAAGAGATTAATGCTTTAAAAGGTAGAGATAAAAATCAACCTTGCTTAATCACTTCTGCGAAATTTTGCGAGTTAAAAAGTTTGGTAAGAATTCCAAAATCTTTTAAAAATTTAGTACGTCGTTCTAAAAAAACAACTTTTATTTATCCAAATAATCAGGCTATTCGTATTGTGAAAGAGTGTAAACATGCGAATTTTTTAAGTAAAAATGGCTATTTTTATTCATCTTCGGCAAACAAGCATGGAAAAGAATTTGATGAAGAATGGGCTAGAAGTGTTGCTGATATAATACTTGATGAGAAATTTTTCGAAAATATCCCATCAAAAATATTAAAACTTTCAAAGAATAAAATGATAAAAATACGTTAATTAAAGAGCTTTTAAAATATCTTCAAAAGCAATACAAAATTGCTCTATGCCATCGCTTAATAAATCATTGCAAGCTTTTTCTCGTTCGCTTTGAGAAATAATTTGATTAAGTTCTGTATAAATTTCAAAATTCATTAAAGGTTTTTTAAAATCCATTTTTCCTTTAAATACCTCTATTGCATCAAGAGGAGCAGTATTAACAGAATTCTCAAAAAGAAGTTCTTTGATATAATAGTCTTTTGGCAGATCATCTCCTTTAACTCCAGTGCTTGCAAACAAGGCGCGAATATTAGGTTCATTTTTTGAGTAGATATTGTTATAAGCTAAATTTGCATTTAAAATTCCAATACGATTTTGCTCTTTGGCTTTAGGATTTAAAAGTCTATCAAAACGACTTACAAAAATACTTATAACAGCTTGTGGTGTTCTAGTATTTTGTTCTTTTAAGGCTATATTGTTTTTTCTAAATTCGACTAAACCTGCATTTAAAGCTTCAAAACATTTTTGACTTTGTTCAAGAGAAAAAATTAAGGTAGCATTGACGCTAATACCATTTTTCATAAGTTCATACATTACTTCATAAGAAGCTTTTGTAGCTGGAATTTTAATCATTACATTTTCTTTGCTAATAGCACTATAAAGTCTTTTAGCTTCGCCCAAACTAAGAGTCGTGTTATCATGAAGTCTTGGATCTATTTCAATACTTATAAATCCATCGTTTTTTTGATAAAAAAGAGGAGCTAATTTATCAGCTGCTTTTTGAATATCAGAAATTGCTAATTCTTCATAAATATCTTTTGTTTTTTTTCCTTTTAATTTAAGAATTTTATCTTTATAAATTGGAGAATTTAAAATAGCATTTTTAAAAATAGCAGGATTTGAAGTAGCACCATTAATTCCATGTGATAATAAATTTAAAAATTCATTATCTAAAAAACTATTTTCTATAAAATCACACCAAAGAGAAAAATTTTTCATTATATTACCTTTATTATTTCTTTTAAGTCTTTTATATCTATGCAAATATCAGCTTTGGAACGTAAAATTTCTTTAGCACAAAATGCAATCTTTAATCCACTTTCGTTAAACATTGCCAAATCATTTGCCCCATCGCCAACACACATCACTTCATCTGTTTTCAAATTTAAAAAGCTTTTTAATCGTTGTAGCATTAAGCCTTTTGAATTGGAAAACATCATTTCCCCACCAACTAGCCCTGTTAAAATGTCATTTTTATGATGCAGATAATTTGCAAAACCGAGGTTAATTCCAAGTTTTTGCATAGCAGGATCTATGCCTTCATGAAAACCACCGCTAAAAATAACAATTTGTATATTTTTAGATTTTAAATATTGGATAAGTTCATGTGCTCCATGCATTAGTGGAAGTGTGCTACCTAATTCTAAAACTTTTTTATAAGACATACCTTTTAAAAGGCTTACTCGTTTTTGAAGACTTTCGAAAAAATCAAGCTCTCCAGCCATGGCATGGCGGGTAATTTCGCTTGTTTGATTACCCTTGCCATGCGCTATAGCTAAAATATCGATGGTTTCACCATCCATTAAAGTAGCGTCAAAGTCAAAAACACAAAGTTTAATCATTAAAATTCGCGCTTAAGTAAAGCTTCTACTTTGAGTATAGTTAAGATATTTTCATCTCTTTTTCCTATACCATAAATCATACCTTTGTCTTTAACTAAAGTTTCAGGTGGTGGATCGATTCTGTTTCTGTGAATTTTAATTGCTTCAGTTAATCTATCTATAACAAAACCAGCATTTCCTCCAACTCCAGTTCCATTTGTCTCACCTCTTAAAACAATATATCTTGTTTGAGGTGTCATTTTAGAACTTCCTAAATGAAAGCGTTGAGCTAGATCAATGAGTGGCATAACATTACCACGCATATTAAAAACCCCTAGAACATAATCAGGTACACTAGGAACTCTAGTATATTCTATAGGTTTGATGATTTCTTGTATATTAAGAATTGGAATCGCATATTCCTCATCTCCAACTACAAAGCCGACAAGTTGGATGATATCATCTTCTCTTTGATCGACATCAGGACCAGCCATCTGAGTTTGCTGTTTTTGCAAAATTTGCTCTAATTTTTCATTACTCATATTCTTATCCTAGTTTCAAATTTTTTCTAACCACATTTTCCAAGTATTCTGGAGAATAAGGTTTAGTGATATATTCAGTCATACCCACTTCAACACCTCTTAAGCGGTCAGTTTTACTTGTTCTTGAAGTAACTGCAATGAGTGGTAAGTTACGATATTTAGAATACTTTCTAATTTCACCAGCTAAGGTGTATCCATCCATTCTTGGCATTTCGATATCTATAAGCATTGCATCAATATCATGTTCGCCAGATTTTATAATATTCAATGCTTCAACACCATTTGTTGCTTCAACTAAACTAACTCCTAGCGGTTCTAAAGCTTTTTGCATTAAAGTTCTATCCATTTTAGAATCATCTACAATTAAGACTTTATAATCACTTGGTTGTTCTTTAGGTTTTTTCGCACTTGATTCTAATTGTGCTTTAATATCAACTTTAATTTCTTTGGCCATATCCATCATAGCACCTACATCGATGATTAATGTCACTCTACCATCACCACGGATTGTAGCTCCTGCTATACCTTGGATATTTTGTAAATAATCACCCATAGATTTAATAACTATTTCTTCTTGTCCTACAAGAGTATCTACTATAATACCAAGCTTGCTTTCTGCTACCCCTATAACAACGACATAAGTTTGATCACCGCTTTCAAGGACTTGTTTAACTCCAAATACATCTGAAAGTCTCACAAGAGAAAGCACTTCATCTCTTAAGCGTAATACATTTTTACCTTCGATAGTATAGATATCATCAATTGGTACCCTAACTGTTTCAAGAACGCTTGCAAGTGGAATTGCATAAAATTCTTCTTGAGTTCCTACAAGTAAAGATTGAATGATTGCCAAGGTAAGAGGAATTTTAAGTTTAAACGAACTTCCTTTACCTAACTCACTATCAATTTCAATTACCCCATTAAGTTTTTCGATGTTAGTTTTAACAACATCCATTCCTACGCCACGACCTGAAACATTTGTTACTTTAGCTGCAGTTGAAAAACCAGGTTTGAAAATCAAAGCAAAAGCTTCTTTGTCTGTCATTTGATCTGCTTCTCTTTCGGTAATCAAATTTTTCTCTATAGCTTTTGCTTTTAAGCCATTTGGATCAAGTCCTTTACCATCATCTGTAATTTCTACAACGATGTGATTGCCTTCATTATAAGCTTTAAGTTGAACTATACCTTTTTCAGGTTTTCCATTAGCTGCACGAGTTGCTGGATCCTCAACACCATGGTCACATGAATTTCTAATCATATGCATGATAGGATCGCCAATTTCCTCTACGATAGATTTATCAAGTTCAGTTTCTTCACCTGTAATTTCAAGTTCTATTTGCTTTCCTAATTCACGACTCAAATCACGAACAACTCTTGGGAATTTATTGAAAACTTTTGCTATAGGTTGCATTCTTGTTTTCATTACAGCAAGTTGAACATCGGTTGTAATGATACTTAGCTGACTTACGACTTGATTAAGCTCTTCAAGGAATTTTTCTCCTTCATAACGCTCCTCAACATCATCGTAAATTTTAAGCAAACGGTTTTTGCCTAAAACAAGCTCCCCAATTAGATTCATTAAGTGATCTAATCTTTTTACTTCCACACGTATGGTTTGATCCATACTGCTAGCATTGCTACCTGAAGCAGGAACCTTTTTCTCTCCACTTTCTGCAGGTTTATTTGCTGTATTGTTGGTCGGTTTAGGTGCTGCATTTGTTGTTTGTTTCTTTTGTGCACGACGAGCTTGATCTTCAGCTTTTCTAACTTTTAAAAGTCTTTCTATTTCAGCTTCAACTTCAGAATCACTTAATTGATTAACATCTACTTCAGGTTCAGGAGTAGTTGTTTCTTGTTTTGGTGCTTCTGGTTCTGCTTGTGGAGTAGATTTTTCATTTGAATCTGTTGCCGCAACAGGAGACTCTCCTTCTGAAATAGCTGTTAATCTTGCGCAAATTGGTTCTATATCCATACCAATAGCAGTATCGTTGCCATTATCACGAATAGAATTAAGTAAAGTTTTCATTCTATCAATAGACTCTAAAACCACATCCATGATATCTGGAGTTATCTTTAATTCACCATGTCTTGCTTTGTTTAAAACATCTTCCATGTGGTGAGTTAACTTTGTTAAAACATCAAAATTTAAGAAACTTGATGATCCTTTAACCGTATGTGCAACACGGAAAATTCTATTTAATAATTCTAAATCTTCTGGATTTGATTCAAGCTCTACTAAATCATGGTCGATTTGCTCAACAAGCTCAAAAGCTTCAACCAAAAAGTCTTCAAGTATTTCTTGCATATCTTCCATATTTTACCCCTGTTCTTGAGATTGATGTTTTTTAATAACCTTTGCAATTTCATTGAAGAAATCGCTAGCGTTAAATTTAACAAGATAGCCTTCTCCACCAGCTTCTTGAACACCTTTCTCATTCATAAATTCATTTGATAAAGATGAGTTAAAGACTATAGGAATATCTTTAAATCTTGGATCTTCTTTAATGCGTGCAGCAAAGTGGAAACCATCCATTTGTGGCATTTCAACATCACTTACTATAATTTTTAAAGTATTGCTTAAGTTTTCACCATAAACTTGACTTAATTCCTCTAGTTTGTTTATGCCTTCTACACCATCTTTAGCTTCAACAACTTGGAAGCCCATTTGTTGCATCATTTCCTTAACGCGTTTTCTAGCAGTCATACTATCATCAAGTATGAGTGCAGTTCCACTAAATTTTTCTATTTTTCCAAAATCAATATCTGTTTTTGGAGCATAAATTCCCAAATCTTCAACAACACTTTCAAGATCTAAAATTAGCAACACTTCATCATTTTCAATGCGTGTTACACCTGTGATTTTACCTTTATCTAAGGCACCTGATCCTGTAGAAAAAGTTGCTGGCTCTATATCTTTCCAATTTATTCTACGAATTCTTTTTGCTTCATGAACTATAAAACCAATAAGAATATTGCTAAATTCAGTAATAATAACCCTAGGTTTTAACATAGCGCTTTCTGGCTCAGTGATTTGCATCCATTTGGCAAGGTTAACTACAGGTATAACTACTCCACGAAGATCAAAGATACCTTCGATGTAATCAGGAACACCTGGAAGTTCTGTAAGGCTTGGGATTTTTATAATCTCCCTTACCTTAGAAACATTTACACCATAAATTCCTTCATAGACTTTATCGTGTCCTTGCTTAAAGATACGGAAATCGACAAGCTCCATTTCATTTGAACCCGTTTTCACGATATTTTCATCAAACATTTTGACCCCTCAATTTCTGTTCTCGAAATTTGATTTCTTGCTGATATTCTACTACAAAAAAACTTCTCTCATATGCAAAACTAGCTAAGTTAAGATATTTAATGTTTTCTTTGTTGATTTGATGATTTTGATGATAGTGTCCTTCACATACCCAAAATCCTAAATTTTCATATCTTTCATATCTTTTTTTCGCTAAATTTTCAAAATCTTTTATTTGATAAAAAAGGTTTTTTTTGTTTTGATTTTGAAGAATTTTATTTGAAATAAAATTACAAGTAATAATATTTAAAAAATTTAAAAATATAAGCAAATAATGATTTCTTAATGTTTTAAGAGTAAATTGTAAAAGAGGTGGTAAAAAAATATCTCCGTGAGCTAATTTTATAAAAGCATTATTTAAAACAAGATTATTACCTTTACTTGTATGCAAATTAAGCTTTATGGGCTGCTCTTGTAAGTTAAAAATTTTTACCCTTTTAAAAAAACAAGAAAGATTAAAATCATGATTGCCTTCTAAGTAGATAATTTCAATTTTTAAGGCCAATTCTTCTAAAAGTTCTATGTAAGGTTTAGCAAATTCATGTGTAGCAGAGATTTCGCCTATAAGCAAATCGAAAATATCACCCATAAGTATGAGTTGAGGGGTGGAAATTTTACCTTTCTTTAAGGCTTGTAAAAATTCCCAAAATCCCTTTCTTTGTTCATTTTCATGAGCATCTGCGATTAAAATCGCTCCATTTTGTAGTAAAATTTTTTATCCTTAAAATTTCAAAGGCTCATAATTTATAGAAAGGATTTCAAATTCACTCTCACCTTTTGGCAAACGCACTTTAAAATCATCTCCTTCTTTTTTCCCAAGCATAGCTTTTGCTATTGGAGATGCGATGGAAATATAACCCTTATCTAAATCTCCTTCGCAAATTCCTACTAAAGTATATTTACTTTCTTTTTCTGTATCCAAATCCATGATCACAACACTTGAACCAAATTTCACACTATCATGTTCATAGCTTGAAGGATCGATCACTTGAGCTCTTGCTAGCAAGTCACTAAGCTCTGCAATACGACTTTCTATCAAAGCTTGTTTTTCTCTTGCAGCATGGTATTCCGCATTTTCTTTCAAATCCCCATGACTCCTTGCTGTATCGATTTCTATTACAACGGCAGGGCGTTGATTGTCTTTTAAATCTTTTAATTCTGCGGCTAATTTATCATAGCCAAATTGACTCATTGGTTCTTTTTGCATGATTTATCCTTTTATATTTCGCTTAGGATTTTTGCTAAATTTTTAGCACTTCCAAATTGTAAATATTCTTTTAAAAAATCAACTTTAGCAAAAAATGCCTTATAATCATATTTATTGTAAGCTTCATATAAATTTAAAACATTGACTTTATCTTGTAAAAATTCAGGATTTAAAGCTTCTTTTCCAGCAAAATCACAAAAAATATTTGCAAGTCCTATGTGTTTTAATTTTACAAAAAGTTTTGCGATAAAAATATCAATAGCTTTTGCTTTATAAGCAAGAACAAAAGGAGTTCCTACCAAAGCTGCTTCTAAAGTAGCCGTTCCACTACAAATAAAGGCAAAATCAGCTTTTTTAAGCGTTTTTGGAGTGTTACTTTCTATTTTAAATTCACTAATATCACCATAAATTTCTAATTTTTCAAGATTAAATGGGGGAACGCAAAGAATTTTTTCACCCTTAAATTTTTGCGAGAGTTCTTTAAAAATAGGCATCAAACGCCTAATTTCACTACGCCTTGAACCTGGTAAAAAGGCTATAGTTTTTTCATCATCTTTTTTTAAAAGTATATTGTTAATGTCTTCTTGATTTTTAAATTCTTTTATCTCATCTAAAAGCGGATGGCCTACATAAGTGCTTTTGTTAAAAAACTGATTATCAAAGGGTAAAATAGAAGCTAAAATATCAAAATGACTTTCTATGATAGGTATGCGACCTTTTTTCCACGCCCAAACTTGAGGCAAGATATAATAAATGCGTGGAATTTTACTACCTGCTTTTTTTAAAGCCTTGGCAAAAGGTATGTTAAAAGCGGGCGAATCTATACATAAAATCCCATCTATTTTTTGAGTAAAGCTTAAATTTACAAGTTCTTTTATAGCTTTTTTTGCTTTAAAAATCAAAGGTAAAACTTCTATAAAACCCATAGCACTAAACTCATGTGAGCTATAAAGTGGTTTAGAATTTAAATCAAATTCTTTACATAAACTCTCATCATAAATCCCATGAAGTTCAAATTCACCAAAATCTTTTTTATAAGCTTTTAAAACTTCTTTTAAATGCAAATTTGCTGAAGGTTCTAAAGCACAAACTAAAAAGGTTTTCATTTAAAAAGTCTTAAAAAATTCATTTATTTTATTTTCTGAAATTCTTACTATGCCATTTTCCTTATCACTAATTTCCACATCTTTAAATATTAAATTAGTTTTTTTGCAAAAATTGTTTTTATTTGAAATTCCTATTTTAGGATATATATATAAAAAAAATTCTTTTTTGGTTGCAATATTTGCTTTGTGGTATTTTAAATAACAAGACAAAAGATAATCTATAAATAATTTTGATGATTCTATTTGTTTTAACGCTTTTTCTTTATTTTCTTCATTATAACTTGATTTTATTTCAGAATAATATATAATTAGCTCATTATTAAATATTCTAAATACAATAAAATCACATGATTCGTTCGTAGAAAAACTATTTAAAAGATTTAAAGTATGTTTATTTTCAATTTGTCTAAGAATTAAAAAATCATCTTGATTTTTTAGTGTAAATTCTATTTTTTTAATTTTACTTTTCTCTTTTTCTTCTATAATAACAAAACAATTACCCTTTGGTTTTATTTTTAAATCATCTGTAATGGCATTTCTAAAATTTTTTAAGTACTTATTTGTCATATATAATCTCACTTATTTTTTCATAAATCATACTCTGATTTTCATTTTGTGTATCTATAGGTTCATCAAAGGTATTCATAAAAATTCCTTCTTCTTCAGTAATTTTTACTTCTTCAAGGGTATTTTTACCTTTAATATTTTTAGCAATATAAGCTTTAATGTTATTAAAATCGATCTTATTTTCTTTTATATAGCTTTTTGATTTGAGTAAATGTATTTGTTCATCGCTTAATTTATTTAACATAATACAATTATTTAACTCACGAACTATATAATCACTATGAGTAGTAATGAAAATTTTTATACCTGCATTTGCTAAGAGTGTAAAAAGTCTTGCTAGTAAAATTTGATTTTTAGGATGAAGATTAAGCTCTGGTTCATCTATCATCAAAATATCACCTTTTTGAGCCTCATGTAAAATATAGTGATTTAGTATAAGTAAAGATCGAACAGAGCTTGAAGCTCTTTGTATTAAAAATTTTCCTCTAGTAATCCTCTTTTTTGCACCTGGTGCAAATTCTATACCTTCTTGACTAACTAAATATTTTCCACCAACAATTTCAAATAATAAATCTAAAATATTTTGATATAAATTTTTATTTTTAGAATTTTTATTTATACCATCTTGTATAAAACTCGTTTTCTTTACTACCTCATCTAATTCTCTAACAAAATAAATATTATCTTTCACTGGTTTTGGATATCTGGAATATTTTTCTACCAAAATATCTATTACAGCCTCTTTAATGTCACTACCTTTAACTTGAGATATCCTATCTACAATTTCATTTTTATTTACATCTAGCTCCTTTTGAAACATTGAAGCTCCAGTTCTTTCTGCGCTTAAAATAAAGGGTCTTGGATATTTTGGAGTTAGAAATAAAAAAAAAGATGTTAAAAGCTGCATAGTTTTAATCATAATAATTCTATCTTTTATTTCAAAATTTTCATCATTTTTATAATCTAATTTTATATATTTACTATTGATTTCTGATAAGTTAATTAAATTTTTATATTCTGAAAATTCTTTAAAACTATTTACAATATCATTATTACTTAATTCACCTAAAAAATGATCCAATTCTTGATTTAAAAAAATACTGTCATCAAAATCTCCATCTTTTCCTGCTAAAATTTCTGATAATTTTTCCTTGTAATCACTATATGTATTTTTAATAGTATCTTCATAAATAGCAATAATTTTATCTATTGATATCTCAATAGTATATTCTTCAGGAATTAAAATATTTAAATGTTTTTGAACTATCGAAAAAAACACGCTAGTCAAATTATTGCTTAAAAAATCCAAATAACCATACAAACTATAAGTAGCATAAGTTTTTCCGGTATTGTTTTCACCGCAAATTAAAGTAATATTTCCTACTTCAAATTCTGCCTCATCGAGCATTCCAACATTTTTTAACTTTACTTTCATAATCTTTCCTTAATACACTATTTTTAAGCGTTCTTTTAAAAAGCTTTCTAGGTTTAAATAATCTTCTAAATTTATATCATCATATCCATTAATATACACATTTTCATTTTGTGTTTTTCTTAAAAAATCTAAAACTTCATCATCGCTTTTTATAACATAAAAACTTTCTTTGCATTGGTAAAGTTTATCTTTGATAGTCATTTTTAATTCTTGATCTAAAGTTTTTCCATCTTGCAAAGCTAAATTTAGCACTTTTTCATAAGGGCTTAAATTTGCATGATTTTCTAAAGATAAAGTTCCTATATCATCGCTTATGAGTTCAGGTTTTTCTACAAGAGAAAATACTTTAAAGCCTAAATCTAAATTTTTATCCCTATTTTCTTTTAAAATTTTCTCACCCGCTCTTTTGACTCTTTCAATGGTTATATCACTAATAACTGGATTTTTGCTTCCTAGTTCATTTTTACAAAAATCATAAGCGATTTTGCTTTTATTCTCATCGATTTTTTCATCAAGTTGTACTAGGATGAATTTGCGATTTCCATTATCTTCTGCGTTGAGTTCCATTACTGCTTGTGCTGTCGTGCCACTACCTGCAAAAAAGTCTAGGATAAGATCAGAATTATCATTTGTAGCGTGGTTTATAATTTCTTTCATAAATTCAACACTTTTTGGATAGGTAAAATATTCTCCTAAACCTAAAGATAAAAGTTCTTTTGTGGCATTTTGATTCATAAATTTATTATTTACAAATTTTAAACTATCAAAAGTTTTTAGAGTAGTTTTTAATTCTTTTAAATAGCGTTTATAAATAAAACCCCTTTCATTTTCACTATGTTCTTTTTTAAAACAAACTCTTCCATCATCTATATGCTTTTGAATTGTGTTTTTTGAAAATAACCAAAACCTACCTTCTGGTGGATAATCCTCTTTTTTAGTATAAGGATTTACAACTGCAAAATATCCTGTTTTTTCATCACCACTTTTAGCACTTGGATCACCGCTTACCCACGCACCATTTGGATCATTATCGGGATTTTTATATTTGCTTAAATCTTTTTGTCCTCCATGTAAATTTACAAAGTTTTTATCTTTTGCATAACATAATAAAAACTCGTGTTGATAGTTAAGTCCTACTTTTGCATCATTTGTGGTGCTTTTTGTTTTTCTTATAAAATCAGCCACAAAATTCTCTTCCCCAAAAATCTCATCACAAAGAATCTTTAAATTTGCTTGTTCGTTATCATCAATGCTTATAAATATCACTCCATCTTCTCTTAGTAAATCTCTAGCAAGTTTAAGGCGTGGTAGCATAAAGCCAAGCCATGCACTATGACTTCTATCACCTTTAGCATTGATGAAAAAATTTAAAATTTCACTTCTGATTTCTTCACCTTCTTCTGTGATTTCTAAAAGTCCAACTTCTATTAAAAGTTTTTTATGCTCTTTTACAAAATCATCATTATAAATAAATTTATCATTTTTAGTATTGTAAGGCGGATCGATATAAATCATTTTTATTTTTTCATAGTAAGCGGATTTTAAAAGTTTTAAGGCATGAAGATTATCCCCTTTTATGATAGCATTTTTAGTAGTTTCAAAGTTTTTGCTTAAACTCTTATGAAATTTTAATTCTTTAGTATTTGGAGTATCGTAAAGAGCATTTGCTAAAGCTTTGCCTGTGAAACTTAACTCATAACCTCTAATTTCTTTATTATTTAAGCCTAAAAGCATAGCAATAGCCTTTAAATCGACTTGTCCATCTTTTATGGTTTGTGGGAAATTTAGCTTTAAATACTCTAAAAGTTCATTTTTATTTTCTTTTGTATTGATTAAATTTTCTTTTTTGATTTTATTTATATCAAGCATTATTTTCCTTTAAAACTTCATTGATACAATGAATTAATTTTTGTTTATTTATCCTTGTGTTAAAAATAATTTTTATATTTTCATTTTTTAAATTCTCATCTAATTTTTGAAAAAACACTCTAGCATAATCTATCTTTTTTCTTTCATTTAATGCGATATCATTTTCTTTATCATAGCCTTTACTTTCGCATACAAAAAAGATTTTTTTACCCTTTTGATCTTCTAAAAAATAAGCAAAATCAGGTTCATAGTTTTTATAAGGTGTAGGGATGCTAAGTTTTGGTAATTTGGCAAAAACTTTTATCGTTTTAGTTTCGATAATTTCATGATTTTCTTTGATGATTTCTTTTTCTATATTAGAATCATAAATCACACTTTCATAAAGATAATTTTTAGCCGGTTCTTCATCATCTTTGTAACGCCCTAATTTTTGCATAGCGATACTTTCTTTAAATTCGCCATTTTCTATCAAATTTTCATAAGAATTTGAAAAAGCATGAAGAGAAAATTCATAATTTATAGAGTGTAATAAACTATGATGAATTTTATCTTTGATGATGTTTTTTAGGCTATTAAAAGCTTTTTTTGGAGAGTTTTCAAATTTAGTTTTATCAAGTTTTTCATAAATTTTTAGCAAAAATACTAAAGGAAATTTTTCATCTTTACTGAAATTTAAAAGCAAATTTTGTATTTCTTGGTAAAGGCTTTTTTTATAATCAATTTCTTCCAAGGTTTTAATTTCTTCAGTGATGATAGAATTTTGCTTAGCGTCAAAAAGTTTTCTTTCATAATACACGCGTTCTTTTTCTATATTTAAAGCATTAAAAGCTAGTATAACTTCATCTATAATACTTTGTTCGTTTATGTTTTGATAAATTATTTGTGCTTTTTTATTAATTTTTTCCCAAAGCTCTTTAAAATCTTTGGCTAAATGCGTTCTTATTTTGACCTTATTATCTTGATTTTTAGCATTGATGATTTGCTCATGAGTGTTGTTTGAATTTTCTTTAAATATATTTAAGAATTTATCAAATTTATCGCCTAAAAGTTCTTTAAACTCTTCATTATCCTTTATACTTTCATATATAGGAGATAAGATTTTATAATTACTTTGTTCTTCATTGTAAGAAATTAATTTTGATTTTTTTAAAAGATAAATTAAATCACTAGCTAAATCTACATTTAATAAATTCTCAAGAAAGTTTTTTTCTAGTGTTTGACTATCAAATCTAAAACTAGAATCTAAAACTTCTTTTTGCAAATTTTCTATATAATCAACTTCTCTTGCACTCACTAAAATATCAAGATAATTAATATCATAAAATTGATTGTCATCAAAATCTAAATAATTATGCGTAATTCTCTTGCCTTTATTATTAACACAAAGTCTTAAACCACGCCCCACTTGTTGATGAATGCTAATTTGAGAAGAAGAATTTGAAAGTTTGGTTAAAGTAAAAATATTTGGATTATCCCAGCCTTCTTGCAAAGCCCAAACGCTGAAAATAAAACGCAAAGAAGTATCAAAAGAAAGTAATTTTTCTTTTTCTTCTAAAATAAGCTTTACTCCATTAGCTTCTTTTTCATCAGGACTTCCTTTATCACCACTAAAATAGCCTTGATGAACTCTTAAATTTCCTGCTTCATCAAAGTCTTTTTCTAAATATTCTTTATATCGAACATCTAAATTTAGCTTTAAAATTTCATTGCGTTTTTCTTTGTAAAGTTCTTCAAAAGTATTTTTAATAAAAGGACTTTCGCCCCTAAAATCTGTGATGTTCGGGATAAAAAACAAACTTAAAGCTTTGATACCTTTTTTAAAAAGTTTTTCTTCCTTTTCAAAATGCAAGTCAATCGCTTTTTTTAAAAGCTCTTTAATTTCATCATTGTTTAAAACATAACTTTCTTTTTTCTCGATAATAGTTTCACCATTAAAATAAGCTTTATTATCCTTTACTTGCGTTAAAATGGCATTATTTAAAAGAGAAAAACTATCTTGTAACTTTATTGTTTCTTCTCTTTCTATGCCATTTAAAGTATAGGTAAAAATTGCTTTTTTATTTTTATACTCTTTAAGAAAAATATTGTTTGTATTTACTCCTAAAGTATGTACTTTGACTTGTTTTACAAGATATTCTTTAAAAGCAGATATAGAATCAAGACAATAGATCATATTGCTAAGTTCATAATCTTTTTCTTTTGGAAAAGTCGCCCCAAAGCGAAAATAAAGTGAATTCATTTTTGAAAAATATTCATTAAAAGCCTTTCCTTTAAGTAAATGAGGCTCATCAATAATACTAATAGGTTTTAAATCTATGATATTTTCAAAAACGCTTTTGAATTCAGATAAACTTTTAAATAAACTTTCATTTTGTTGATTAAGCAAATTGGTTTTTTTATCAATAGCACTATTGGTTAAAACCAATACCGAAAGCTCATCTTTATTGTTAATGTAGTGATTAATAATAGCACTCTGACTCTTACCATCTGAGTAGTAATAGGCTTTTAAATATTTTTGATATTCTGAATAAAAATAAATTTTTGTGAGTTCTATATTTTGTTTTACGCTTTCTAAAATTGCTTTTCTTGGAACAAAAATAATGAATTTATTTTGCTTAAATTGCCTATGAAGTTCAAATATCAAATTTAAATAAGTAAAAGTCTTACCTGTGCCCGTTTCCATTAAAATATCTAAATTTAATTTATCACTTATATTTTGCACTGGTAAAAAGGTGTTTTTATAAAATTCTTTCAAACATTCTTTTAAATTATCCTGTCTTTTAAAATCAAAATCTTTTAAAAGCGTGATAATATTATCTATGCACTTAACTTGATACTCTTGTTTTTCAAAAATCATTCACATTTTCCGATAAAATATTTTAAACATTTTATCTTATTTTGGCTTAATTAAAAGAAGTTATGCAAGAATACACGCTAAAAAGCGTGTATGAAGATTTATTCTCTCCAGCCGTATTTTTTAAAAATTTCTTTAGCTTCCTTAGAACTTAAATAAGCAATAAAATCTTGTGTTTCTTTGCTCGCACCTTCTTTGGCTACCACATTAAAAGTTCTATAAACAACCAAGTCTTTTTCTATAGCTACGGCAGTTCCTATGTCAGGATTGCTTTTTGACCAGTCAATCCAAGTGATCCAAGCATCGGCTTGATCTTGTGCGAAAAGCTTTCTTGCACTTCCACTATTTGGAACAAAAGCTACGATATTGTTTCTAAAATTTTGTATGGTTTTTATATCTTGAGTTCTACCTATCATATCTTCCCAAACTCCAGTTCCAGAAGTATTGCTCTTTCCAGCACCTTCAGGTACAACAATTCTTACTTTTTTATTAGCCAAATCTTTTAAACCTTTGATTTTTAAAGGATTGCCTTTTTGAGTAAGTATGATGGCTTCTCTAAAATACAAAGGCTTGATTTTACTCACATTAAAATCTTTTCTAAAATCACTTGCTATAGCTAAAGCCGATTGATCTGAAGCGCCAAATAAAATATCTGCATCTTTTTTAGCCTTTTCAAACCAAGTCGCTTGAGGGCCAAAATTTACATTTACTTTAACGCCTGTTTTTTCGCTATATTTGTTTGCTATATCTTTTAAGGCCGTGTGTGGGCCACCTGGTCCATAAAGATTTACATCTGCATTTGCCATACTAAAAGCCAAGGCACATGCACCAAATAAAGTAATAATTTTTTTCATAGTATTTCCTTTTATGATAAATTTTTATTGATTGAAGGTAAGATTTTAGAAATTATATGTTAATAAATAGTTATAATGTAACAAAAATATTATTAAAATCTAACTTTTGCTTGGTATTTTTGCAAGCAAAAGTTAAAATTGTTATTGATACTTCTTTTTAGCGCTAAAATGACATAAAGTAGAACAAAGTATACAAAGAATACAAGCACTAAGGAGCATGATAAGACCAGCATTCCAACTACCATAGTAATCCACAGCTCAACCTATAGCTTTTGTTCCAAGTGAAGCGCCGACTACATAACTCATAAAGCCACGAAGTCCTACACAAGATCCTACTGCAAAAGCAGGAACGACTTCCATAGTTTGCACACTTGCTAAAAATTGTGGTATATAGACTAAACACCCCGCCATAGCTGCAAAGAAAATAACCATATAAAGATTATTTGAAGTAAAATATCCAATAATCATAAAGAAAATAATCACCATGGCGCCTATAGCAGGAGGCATTCTATAGCCTTTAAAAATTTTATCTGAAATATATCCTGCAAGTAAAGTAGAAGGTATGGCAGCCCATTCAAAAAGCCAAAAGGCAATACCCATTTGTTCTTTATTAAAGCCTTTTGTTTCTAGCAAGTAAATAGGAAGCCAAGAAATAAGCCCAAAACGCACCATATAAACAAAAGTATCCATCCAAGCCACATACCAAGCATTTTTGTTTTTAAGCACATAACGATAAAAAATTTCAAAACTGCTTAAATTTGGAGTTTCTATAGCTTTGATTTCTTCTGTTTTAATCCCTCGCATTTCATTGATTTCAGTAATATCAACCAAACCTTCATTTTTAGGACTTCCTTTAACCGCATAAAGCACATAAAGACTAATGATAACTGCACAAGCAGCAGGAGCATAAAAATGATTCATGTGCCAATATGTTTCGTTAAAATCTGCCATACTCACACCCAATAATGCTGCTAAAGCAAAACCTGAAAGCGAAACTATAGGAGCAACTATCCCTCCTCCTATATTATGTGAGATATTCCAAACGGCCGTGTAAATTCCCCGCTCTTTTTTGGGATACCAGTTTGCAAGAGTGATAAAAGAAGGACCTACCCCCATACCTTGAAAAACCCCAAGCGCGATAACAAAACCTACATAAGCGTAAAAAGAATTTGAAAAACCAAGTAAAACATTTACAAGAGCACATAAAATAAGACCTAAAGCCATGTATTTTTTAGGATCAGCTTTGTCGCTTATAACGCTCATTGCACCCTTGCTAATCCCGTAAGCTATAAGCATTGAGCCTGTGATTGTTCCGATGTCTGATTTACTGAGATCAAGTTGATTTTGTATAAATGGAGTTGAAAGAGTGATATTATTTCGCACAAGATAATATCCCATATATCCTATAAAAACCCCACTTAAACTCCAAGTTCTCATTTTGTAATATCTAGGTAAAATTTCCTCTTTAGGAAATTTCATAGCTTTTGCCTTAGGTTTGAAAAAATCAAACATATTTAAACCCTCCTTACTAACTTTATATTTTTATAGTTTAAATAATATTAATCGATATAAAATAAAAAAATAATTAAAAATAATACGAAATTTATATAATTTAAAATTAAAATTTTTATACTATGAAGCTTTAAAAAAATATGTTAAAATCCAAATTTTATCTTTTGCAAGGAAAAGCAATGAAAGAAATTCTTATCACTAATGACGATGGCTATGAAAGCGAAGGACTTAAAAAACTCATTAAGATGTTAAAAAAAGAATTTAAAGCCAAGATTACCATAGTAGCTCCTGCTAGTGAAAAATCAGCTTGTTCACACTCCATAACCCTAACCAAACCTTTGCGTTTTGTTAAAGTAGGAAAAAGATTTTACAAACTTGATGATGGCACTCCAGCAGATTGTGTTTATCTTGCACTTCACGCACTTTATAAAACACGCTTGCCTGATCTTGTAATCAGTGGGATTAACAAAGGAGCAAATGTAGGCGAAGACATTACCTACTCAGGAACTTGTGCAGGAGCTATGGAGGCGGTTTTACAAGGAATTCCCGCTATCGCTCTTTCTCAATTTTATAAAAAAAGTGAAAAAGAACTAGACTATAAAAATGCTTTAAAAATTACCAAAAAAATCATTCAAAACATTTTTGATAAAGGTTTTCCTTTGGAAAAAAAAGAATTTTTAAATATCAATTTTCCTGCAAAATCAAAAATCAAAGGCATTAAAATTTGTAAAGCGGGCAAAAGGGTTTATAATTTTGAAGCCCACTCAAATGTCAATCCACGAGGAGTTGAGTACTATTGGCTTGCAGCAGCGAATTTAGACTTTGAAGATGAGAAAAATAGCGACATTGCCTTACTTAAAAAAGGTTACGCTACAATAACCCCTATAATGCTAGATCTTACAGCTTATGAAAAAATGAAAAAAGTTAAAAAATGGTTAAAGGCAAAAGAATGAATGATAGATTTACGCGTATAAAATGGCTCGTTGGAGAAGAAAAATTTCAAAAAATTTCACAAACAAAAGTTTTGGTTTGCGGACTTGGTGGAGTGGGTGGAATTTGCGTTGATGCGCTTTATCGTAGTGGTTTTAAAAACCTTACTTTAATCGATGCGGATAAATTTGAAATCACTAATCAAAATCGCCAAATTCATAGCGAAAATATAGGCGAAGAAAAGGCTAAAGTATTTGAAAGAATTTATAAGGCTAAAGGTATAGTTAGTAAAATCGATGAAGATTTTTTAAAAAATTTTGATTTAAGCGAGTTTGATCTTATCATAGATGCCATTGATGATATCCCTGCAAAAGTAGCTTTGGCTCATCTTATAGATTTTAAAAAACAAATTTTTATCTCTTCAACAGGTGGAGCTAGAAAGCTTGATCCAACACGCATTAAAACTACAAGTATTTTTAAAACTCACGGCGATGCTTTAGCGAAAAAATTTCGTTATGAGCTTAGAAAATCAGGCTTTAAGGGAAATTTTGATGTAGTTTTTTCTGATGAAGAAGCACATTGTAAAGATTTGGGTTCTTTTATGGGTGTAACGGCTTCTTTTGGCTTGGCTTTAGCAAGTTTAGCAATGAGAAAAATACTTGATAAGAAGAGCTAAATTTCAAGATTTAAACCCTTGTGTAAAACTTTTCAAAGAAAGTGTGAGTAAGCTTTGCGTTAAAGAATACACTCAAGATCAAATCAAAGCTTGGATTAAGATAGATAAGAAAAAATGGGAAGAAAAATTCATAAAAGATTTTATTTATATCTATGAAAAACAAGGAGAAATTGCAAGTTTTATAAGTTTAAAAGAAGATGAGAAAATGCTTGATTTGCTTTTTACTCACCCTAAATTTACAAGACTTGGTTTGGCTAAAGAGTTGCTTGATTTTGTGTTAAAAAAATACTCTTACAAAGAACTTTATGTTTTTGCTTCTTTAAGCGCAAAACCCTTCTTTTTAAAAAATGGCTTTGAGGTTATTAGAGAAAATGAAGTTTCAAAAGAAGGGCAAATTTTAAAAAACTTTTTAATGAAAAAGGGAAATTTATGAAAAAAATCATCTTGTTTTTATGGATTTTAAATTTTGCCTTTGGACAAGATAAAATATTAGAAGATTTTTTTAAAGATTATAATACAAGTGGGATTTTTATAATCTTTGATGGAAAAAATTATGCAAGTAATGATTTTCAAAGAGCAAAACAAACCTTTTCTCCTGCTTCAACTTTTAAAATTTTTAATGCTTTAATTGCGCTTGATAATGGTGTAGTTAAAGATACAAAGGAAATTTTTTATCATTATAAGGGCGAAAAAGTATTTTTGCCCTCTTGGAAACAAGATGCTAGTTTAAGCTCAGCCATAAAACGCTCTCAAGTGCCTGCTTTTAAAGAATTAGCAAGAAAAATAGGACTTAAAACCATGCAAGAAAGCTTAAATAAACTTTCTTATGGAAATGCAAAAATTTCAAAAATCGATACCTTTTGGCTGGATAATTCTTTGCAAATTTCTGCAAAAAATCAAGCTGATTTACTTTTTAAACTTTCACAAAATTCTTTACCTTTTTCCAAGAAAAGTCAAGAAGAAGTTAAAAAACTTCTTCTTTTTAAAGAAAATAAAATACAAAAAATTTATGCCAAAACAGGTTTTAATGATAATATAAATTTAGCTTGGATTGTTGGATTCGTAAAGACTAAAAACAAAATTTTATCTTTTGCTTTAAATGTTGATATAAAGCACATTAAAAATATTAAAATAAGAGAAGAATTGCTAGAAAAATATCTAGCAATCATAACAAATTAAAATAATCCTGCAATCTGATTTGCAATTTTATCTTCTAAAATAGGCGTAGCTTCAGGAAGTTTAAGTCCTGTTTTCACAGCTTCTGCAAAAATAATAGTATTTTTTTCTATATATTTGCCTTCATAAGTTTGTTGTGTATTATTGATTTGATTTGAATTTAAATGTCCTACTTTATCACTGCGAACATTTCCGCCAAAGCTATTTAAAAAGCCTGAGCTTTGGGAATCTCTTACACTAGCTTGTCCGCTAACATTACCACTAGAAGTTAAAACTTTACCATCAGCTTTTTGCTTGATATTAATATCTACTTGCATTTGCCAAATTGTATCTTCGGTAAGTTTTCCTAAAAGTCCTCCTACTAAAGCACCTGCAGCACCTGCAGCAACCATACCTCCTGCACCACCGCCATTATAGCCACTAACTGCCACACCCGTAGCACCTCCTGCAACAGCACCGCCTACAGCATTATTTTCTTGTTTTTTATCACAATATAAAATATTAGTACTTAAAATATAATTTGCTTTATCAGGATCATCTATAACTTTATATCCTTTAGCTTCCAAAGCACTTCTTAATTTAGGTTCTAAATTTACATCATGTCCGCTTGTATTTTTGATATTTAAAAATACAATTCTTTTTTCCTTAGCCACAGGATCAAGAAAAATACTTTGACTCATTGTTGCATTAGTTTGTAAAGTAGTTGTTAAACAACCTGTGAGCAAACTAGCTGCCAAAACACTACTTAATGTGATTTTAAAAATTGATTTTTTCATGATTTCTCCTTAAAGTATAGAATTTTGTTTATTTTTGCGTTCTTGTTCTTCTTTTTTGATATAGTCTTTATAAAGTTTTTCAAATTGATTAGTTTTATAAGTTAAATACATCTCAAAACTTAAATGAGGTGATTCAAGTTCTATTTTACAATCTCCATCCTGTAATTTTACATAACGATTACCTACATAAGGTACTTCTTTTTTGATAATTTTATATTTTGAAAGCGAAGATAAAATATCATTAAAACGATCTTTATGAAATTTTAATTGCACTAGTGTTAATCTATTTTCTTTATCAAAAATAAAAAGAACTTTATCTTTTAAACCCTCAAGCTCAAAATCACTTGAACTTACTTCAATAATCTTACCCCCTGTGTAAATACTAGTACCAGCATTTGAAAAGTTCGGATATTTTTTTACAACTTCATCGAAATTAGCTTTACCAAGTTCTAAGCCAAAAGGCATGGGATTTGCAAATATAACAGTAGTGTAAAAAATACAAAATAAAAATATTTTTTTCACAATTAACTCCTTTTTAAAAATGAAAAATCAATTATAAAGACTTAAAGCTTAACAAACACTTATAAGTGTTTGTTATTTTACACTTGCTTTTTTATCATTCTAAAAATAACAATTTAGGTATTCAAATTGGAACAAGAATTAGATATTTTTTTTAATAAAATTGTAGAAAAAGTTAAAAAAGAAAGAAAAAAGCGAAAAATATCTCAGCTAATGCTTGCTAGTATTTTAGGACATAAATCACCAAATTATATTGCAAAAATAGAAACTAGAAAACATGGAGCAAATTATAATCTTGCTCATCTTTATCAAATTTCTAAAGAATTTGGTATAGACATCAAAGACTTAATGCCTTAAATTTTTTCCAACAATAATAGGATTAAAAGCTTTTACTGAAAGTATGAGAGTGTCGCCTATTTTTATATCTTGATAAGCTTTTAAAAATTCCTCTTCACTAAGAGTAATTTTAATAATGTCTTGATTTAAAAGCAAGGTTAAAACCACTAAAATATCACTTTTTTTAATTTCTAACAAAGTTGCACTCAAACGCAATTTTGCACTAATACTTGAATGAGTAAAAAATTCATTTTTAGGAAAATCCTTAATGATTTTTCCATTTTTAAGCTCTAAAATCCTATGACTTAACTTATAAATTTCAGCTAAATCATGACTTACCAATAAAGTACTTATCTTAAAATACTCTAAAATTTTAGCCAATTCATCTTGTAAATTGGCGCGCATTTTAAAATCCAAAGCGCTCAAAGGCTCATCTAAAAGCAAAATTTTTGGCTCCCTTGCTAAGGCTCTTGCTAAGGCTACTCTTTGCGCTTGCCCTCCACTTAAATGTTTAGGATAAATTTTAGCTAAATTTTCAAGATCCATTAAGGCTAAAAGCTCACTAACCTTTGCTTTAGAACTAGCGGCATAGGCGATATTTTCTTTTACATTCATATTTGGAAAAAGTGCATAATCTTGAAAAACAAAACCAATTTTTCTTTTTTGCAAAGCTAAACTAAAATTTTTTGAAGAATCAAACCAAAGTTCATTATCTACTTCTATACACCCCAATTTAGGCTTTATAAGCCCTGCTATGATTTTTAAAAGAGTGGTTTTTCCTGCTCCGCTTTCGCCAAAAAGTGCAGTAATTTTTCCTGATTCTATATCTTTTTTAAAATTTAAATTCAGCCTTCCTTTAGCAGTATTCATAGGATGATTGATATTAATTTTTATCATTGAAAACTCATTTTTTTATTGACAAAATAAAGACTAAAAAGCACTAAAAAAGAAAAAATAAACAATATAAAAGCATATTGATGGGCTAAGTTATAGTTTAAGATTTCAAGTTCATCATAAATAGCTATACTAGCCACTAAGGTTTCACCTTGTTTATGTCCTCCTATCATCATCACGACTCCAAATTCACCCACAGTATGGGCAAAACTCATCGCACAAGCACTAAAAATTCCTGCTTTAGAATTAGGCAAAATCACTCTAAAAAGAGTATGAATTTTACCTTTACCTAAACTATAAGAAGCATCGAGCAAATTTGGATTGATCGATGAAAAGGCACTTTGCAAAGGATTTACCATAAAAGGCAAAGAAAAAATCAAAGAAGCAAAAACAAGACCTTCAAAACTAAAAACCAAAGAAAGATTAAAATATTCTTTTAAAACTTGCCCTAAAAAACTATTAGCCGAAAAAGTTACAAGCAAATAAAATCCCAAAACACTAGGAGGTAAAATCAAAGGCAAAGAAATAAAGCTTTGAAGGATTGTTTTAAAAGGAAAACGCACAAAACTTAACAAATAAGCTAAAAATACACCGATAAAAAAAAGAATAAAAGTTGTGATAAAAGCAAGTTTAAAAGTAAGATAAAGGGTTTGTAAAAAAGCTGGATCAAGCACTATGACTCCTTAATACAATATCATTTGCTTTTACAAAACAAAGCCATTCTTGATTTTCACAAAGTTCAAGTTCTAAAGCTTTTTCTTTAGTGATAATACTAGAAAGTTCACTACCTTTAAAATCAAAAAATACCTGATACAAAAGTTCGCCTTTTTTAATTTTTGTAATTTTAGCTAAAAAAGAATTTTCAACACTTAAAAGAGTTTTACTTGTGCTAAAACAAAGCTCATGCTCTTTAAAAAGAAGTTCTACACTCGCGCCAATTTTTAAATTTTCTAAAGATTTTAATTCAAGCATTAAAACACTAAAAATCACTTCTTTAGAAAGTATTTTAACAATAACTATATCTTCTTGATTTAAAAGCTCACAAATTTGTCCTTTTATAAGGTTCATGGTGTGCTAAATCCGTATTTTTTAAAAATTTCTTTTGCTTTTGAAGAGCCAATAAATTCGCTAAATTCAAAGGCCAATTTTTTATCCTTAGCGTATTTTGTGATGACATAACTTTGTTCTAAAGGGCTAAAATGCTTTGGATTAATAATACTTGTTTTACCCTTAGGATGATTGATAGGAGAAACTAAAGAATAAGCCACTATAGCTATATCTGCATTTTTACTATCTACATGTAAAACAGGCACTGAGATATTTTCGCCTAAAACGATTTTATCCTTAAGAAGCTCATTTAAATCCAAATTTTCAAGCACTTCTTTAGCCGCTACTCCATAAGGAGCTACTTTAGGATTGGCTATGCTTAGATGCGTGATTTTACCTGCCTTTTCTTTTAAATTTTCAATGCCTCCTTGGAGTAAATTTTCATCCAAACTATACAAAGCCAAAACTCCTAAAACATAAACTTTTGGCTTTATTAAAGCATTTTTATCATCATAAATAGCCTTAGCATATTTAGTATCCGCTGAAAAAAAGAGATCAAATTCTCTTCCTTGTTTTAAAAGCTCATAATATTTTCCAGAAGCACCAAAAACCAATTCTATTTTATCTTCTGGATGTGTTTTCAAAAACTCATCTTTAACTTCACTCATCGCCTTTGAAGCTGAAGAAGCTACAAAAATGCTTAAATTTTGCGCATTTAAACACGAAACAAAAAACAAAATCCCAAAAAATACTATAAACTTTTTCATTTAGTTTTCCTTGTGTAAAAATTTAATTTTTGGATTATAACACAAAAAATTCATTTTATATCATTTTTGCATAAAATAAATACAGGATGATAAGTGAGTTTGTTTTGAAATTTTTCTTCAAATTCTTTTAAAAAACCTTTATTTAAAGGATAAAAACCTAAAGAATTTACCCCGCTTAATTTTAAATGTCTAAAAACATCTAAAGCATTATCAAAGCTTAATTTTATGAGTTCTTGAGTAATTTTTACTTCATTAAAATAGACTTTAAAATTTTGCTCTAATTCATTTAAGCTAAAATAATTTAAACCAAAACCTGTGCTTTGTTTGATTTCTTTTAAATTTTGTTCTGCAAAAGTAGAAAGAAGTAAAATTCCATTTTGATTTAGCATATCCCTAAGACTTGGTAAAATGCGTTTTAAATCAAGCCATTGCAAAGTTGCATTTGAAACGATAAGATCAAATTTCTCTTTACTTAAATCCTGTTTTGCAATTTCATTCATATCAAAAATTAAAATATTAGAATTTTCTTTAAAATCTAAAATATCATTTTTAACATACTCGTCAAAGGTAATGAAATTTTGAAGTTTTTTACTAAATTCACCCCTACCACAACCAAATTCAAACACTTTTTCAAAATGTGAAATTTTTAAATCTTTTAAAATTTCACAAAGTTTTAAACCCATGAAATCTTGCACTTTTGCATGTTTTTCATAATCTTTTGCTTTTAAAAAATTCAAAGCTCATCCCAAGTTTTAAAATGAAAAAAAGCAAAATGCGGTTCATCTAAAAAAATAAGTTTTGAAAAAGCATTTTTTAAAGCATTTGGTGGAAAAATTTCATCTTCTTTGCTTGAATAAACCTTATCCCAAAGCAAATTTTCTTCTTGTTTTGTTAAAGCAAAGTCAAAAAGTTTTTCAAGCTCTATTTTCAAAGCTTTTTCATCTTTAAAAATAAAATCTTTGGTTAAGCTTTTGCATTTTTTAAATAAAGTCTCTTTAAAATGTTCTAATTTAAAATTTTGCAGGGTTTTTTTAAAAATTGTAGGATGAATTCCTTTTGATTTATCTATGCCTAAATTTGTGCCATTTATGGCTATTTTTTGTTTAAAATTAAGCTCTTTTAAAAGTCTATTTGCCACACAAACTCCCATAGAAAAAGCGATTAAAAAAAGCTCATCAAAAGCTTTGAAATCAAAATTTAAATCAAAATTTTCATAATCATAAAATAAAATCACATTTTTATCGCTTTTTAAATGCAAAAAATGGCTAGGATGTGAAGCAAACCCTCCAAATACCACTATAAGTTTTTTTGAATCAGGATTTTTGCATAAAAATTCATATTTCATAAAAGCTCTATTATCCTTTCAAGTTCCTCTGTATTAAGTCCTGCGTGCAAAGAAAAACGAATTCTGGCTGTATTCTTTGGCACGGTAGGTTCTTTAATCGCAGGAGCAAAAAATCCAGCTTTTTGAAGTTTTTGTGAAATTTCTAAGGCTTTTTTATTTTCACCTAAAAGCAAGCAAATAATATAAGCATCACCTAAAACAGTGTGATTTTTTTCTTGCAATTTACTTTTAAAAAAAGTACTTAAAAGTTCTAATTTTTCTCTTTCTTTCTTAAAATAAGGCATTTTTTTAAAAATAAATTGTGTCCAAGCTACACTAATAGGTGGTAAAGCTGTAGAATAAATAAAAGCTCTAGCTTTGTTGATGAAAAATTTTTTATATTTTTCATCACATATTATACAAGCACCCATGGAAGCAATGGCTTTTCCAAAGGTAAAAACCAAAAAATCCACTTCATTTTCCAAGGCTAGTTTTTTAACAAGCCCCAAACCCTCTTCATCAAAACAACCCACGCTGTGTGCTTCGTCTATATAAAGCTTGATTTTATCATAACGCTTTTTAAGCTCACACAAAGTTTTAAAATCGCTAAAATCTCCATCCATACTAAACAAAGCTTCGCTTAAAACGATGATATTTTCATAATTTTCATAATGTTTTTGGATCAAACTCTCTAAATGATTCATATTTTTGTGATGAAAACGAAAAAAATCAGCCCCACCAAGTTTTAAGCCATCAATCATACTCGCATGAATAAATTTATCAGCTAAAAAAAGCGTCTTAGAAACGCTAGAAAGTGCTGCTATACAAGAAATATTTAAATGATAGCCACTATTAAAATGCAAAATTTGCTTATCTTTAAATTTAGTCTTTAAAAAACTTTCTAATTCTTCATAAATTTCAAAATTTCCACTCAAACTTCTTGAACTCGAACTTGAAAAAAACAAATCTTGTTCTTTTAGGGTGTTTAAAAACTCAGCTTTTAACTCTTTAGAAGACGCCAAATAAAGATAATCATTTCCTGCCAAATTTAAAAGTTTTTGATCTTGCTTATAAACAAATTTATTTTCATGTTTTAAAGGCGTTAGAGTTCTTAGATTATGATTTTGCTCTAGATCTTGCAAAATTTTTTCAAGCTTCATTTTTTTCCTGTAAATTTAAAAATTTAAAGTATTATTTTGCCAAAATATTTTTAAAAAAGAAGTTATAATGCAAAATCAAATCTTAAAAAATCTCGATTTAAAACACATTTGGCACCCTTGCACACAAATGAAAGATCACGAAACCCTACCTTTAATCCCTATAAAAAAAGCAAAAGGCGTGTGGCTTTATGATTTTGATGATAAGGCTTATATGGATTGTGTGAGTTCTTGGTGGGTAAATCTTTTTGGTCATTGTAATGAAAAAATCGCAAATGCCATCAAAAAACAAGTTGATGAGCTTGAGCATGTGATTTTAGCAGGTTTTACACATGAGCCTATCATCAAGCTTTCTACGAGACTTTGTGAAAAAGTGGGGCATGATTTTAATAAATGTTTTTATGCGGATAATGGATCAAGTGCCATTGAAGTAGCGCTTAAAATGAGTTTTCATTATCATTTAAATAAAGGTTTGAAAAAAAATAAATTTTTATCTTTAAGCAATTCCTATCATGGCGAAACCTTAGGGGCTTTAAGTGTGGGCGATGTTGCGCTTTATAAAGATACTTACAAAGCCTTGCTTTTAGAGTGTTTAAGCACTCCTGTGCCACAAGGTAAAGACTATACTAAAGAGCTTGAAATTTTAAAAGATATTTTAGAAAAACACTCGAGTGAAATTTGTGCTTTTATACTTGAGCCTTTAGTCCAATGTGCGGGAAATATGCACATGTATGAAGCTAGCTTTATCGATGAAGCAATAAAGCTTTGCCATGATTTTAATGTGCAAGTGATTTTTGATGAAATTGCGGTAGGTTTTGGACGCACAGGCACTTTGTTTGCCTTGCATCAATGCAAACAAAGCCCCGATTTTATCTGTCTTTCAAAGGGAATTACAGGAGGATTTATGCCCCTTTCTGTAGTGCTTACAAAGGATGAAATTTATAATGCCTTTTATGCACCCTATAGCGAACAAAAAGCCTTTTTACACTCTCATAGTTATACAGGAAACACTCTAGCTTGTGCAGCAGCTAATGCGGTTTTAGATATCTTTGAAAATGAAAATATTTTAGAAAAAAATCAAATTTTAAGCACCTTTATCCAGCAAGAATTTTCAAAACTTAAAAAATTTGATTTTTTAGGAAATTTTAGAACTTGTGGAATGATCAGTGCTTTTGATATTTTAAGCCATAAACACGAACGCGTGGGACTTTTTGTATTTCAAAAAGCCTTAGAAAAAGGTTTGCTTTTAAGACCTTTAGCAAATACGATTTATTTTATGCCTCCTTACATCATCACAAAAGAACAAATCGTTTATGTAGTAGAGAGTTTAGAACAAATTTTTAAGGAATTTTAAGTTGCAAAATTTCTTGCATTTGCTCTTTAAAATCTTGATTTAAAATGCTATTTTCATCAAAAAAATCAAGATTAATTATGGGAATTTTTGCATAATTTTTTATAAAATCATCTTGAAAGGTATCTTTTTTGCCCATCATCACAAGGGCTAAAAGATTAATATTTCTTTGCTTTAAAGCTTCAATGCTAAGCAAGATATGATTAATGCTTCCAAGATAGTATTTTGCTACTAAAATCGTAGGGTGTTTAAAAATATTCACAAAATCAATCATAGTGTAATTTTCATCCATAGGAGAAAAAAGCCCACCTGCAAGCTCAATAAGTAGGTTCTCACTTTTTGGTAAAATAATATCTAAGGCTTTATAATCAAGCTTTTCTTTGATTTTTCCAAGATGAGGGGAAGCTGGAGTTTGCAAAAAAATACCTTCTTTAAAAACCTTTGTTTTTGGGCTAAATTTTGCAATAAACTCGCTATCTGTTGGAGTTCCTGCTTGAATGAGTTTAAAATAATCATAGTTAAAATTCGCGCAAAAAGCTGCACTAAAATGTGTTTTTCCTACATCAGTATGTATTCCACTCACATAAATTTGCACAAAAAATCCTTAAGAAAGAAATTTTAAACCTATTGTACAAGCAATAATCACAGCGATTAAAAAAAGTTTTAAAAAACTTTTACTTTCTTTATAAAAAAGTACTCCTATCATTACCCCACCAGCAGTTCCAGCTCCTGTCCATATAGCATAAGCAACACTCATAGCGATATTTTGCATACTTAAGCTTAAAAAAGTAAAAGAAAATCCAAAACACACAATCAAAGCCAAAAGGTAAAGCTTGTTTTTAGTGCTTACAAGTTCTTTCATGATCACCACACCAAAAATTTCACAAGCAGTAGCTAAAAACAAATAAAACCATTCCATAACTAAGCTTCCTTGCTTACCCATTTAAGGGCTATAATGCTTAAAAGTAAAATCGCTATAAGCACAAGTTTAACTATAGAAACAGCCTCGTTAAAAATAAACATTTCATTTAAAACCACCCCAACAGTGCCAATGCCTACAAAAACACTATAAGTAATACTTACTTCAAGTCTTTCACAAGCTTTTAAAAAGCAAGTAAAAGAAATACAAACTCCAATGGCTGTTAAAATATAATGCCAAATTTCTGTAGAATATTTAAGTCCGCTTACCCAAAAGCATTCTATAATCCCACCTAAGATTATTAAAAACCAAGCTATATTGATATTGAATTTTTCATTCACATGAAGCCTTAAATTAACATAATTTATAAAACAAATTATATCTTAAAGAAATTAAAGAAGCTATAAATTTACTTTTCCATAAGCCAAAATTAGATATAATCAAAGCTCATTTTTTAAGAAAGGACAAAAGATGTTAGAAGGTATCGTTAGAGAGAGTATCGGTAGAAAAGCTGCTAAAGCTTTAAAAAGAGATGGTTATCTAATCGCAAACATCTATGGAAAAGGATTAGAAAACATCAATGCCGCTTTTAAAGTAAATGAGTTTATTAAGGAAGTTCGTAAAAAAACTACTTTAATTTTTGATGTAAAAGTAGGTTCTCAAACTTTAAGCGTTGTAGTTGTGGATTATCAAAAAGATCCTGTAACTGCAGAACTTAAACATGTGGATTTAAAAGTTGCACAAAAAGGTGTGATTTCTAAATACATGGTTCCAGTTAAAATCACAGGAACAGCTATAGGTCTTAAAAATAAAGGTGTTTTAATCCAATCAAAAAGAAGATTAAAAGTAAAATGTGCAGCTGAAAATTTACCAAATTTTTTCGAACTTGATGTAAGTAAACTTGATGTGGGTGATGCTTTACTTGTTCGTGATATTGTAGTTCCTGCGGGAGTAACTATGATTGATGCTGATAGAGTAGCGGTTGTAGGTGTAGAAAAAGCTAGATGATTTTAGTCGTAGGGCTTGGCAATATAGGCGTAGAGTATGAAAATACCCGTCATAATGTCGGTTTTATGCTAATTGACTTGCTTTTAAAAGAAAGCAATTTTACAAATCTTACAAACTCTAAATTTAAAGGAGAACTTTTTAAAATAGGTTCTTCTTTACTTCTTCTTAAACCTAGTACTTATATGAATAATTCAGGACTTAGTGTAAAAGCAGTGAATGATTTTTATAAATGCGAAAGAATGATAGTTATCCATGATGATATAGATATAAATTTAGGAGCCTTGCGCTTTAAAAAAGGCGGTTCAAGTGGTGGACATAATGGGCTTAAAAGCATAGATACTTTATGTGGAAATGGTTATGAAAGAGTGCGTATAGGAGTGGGAAAGGGTGAAAATGTGATTTCCCATGTTTTGGGCAAGTTTAAAGCCGAAGAAGAAATAACTTTAAGCAAAGTTTTAGAGCATACAAAAAAAGCTTTGCTTGAGCTTATTGAAAACGATGATTTGTCTGCTATATCATCCAAATACAGCCTAAAGGCTTAAGATGTGGATATTTTTTCGTTTTATTTCAGGGATTTATCTAAAAAATTTTTTTATTATATTTTTTTCTTTACTTGGTTTTTATTGCGGTATTGATTTGCTCTTAAATTTTAAAGATCTACCAAAAGCCGCAAATCTTGATTTGCTTTATGTTATGTTTTTATCTTTCTCGGCAGTGCCTTATGTATTACCCATTTCTTTGATTTTTGCTTTGGTAGTTTCTTTGATTTCTATGATCAGAGCAAATGAATTTGTAAGTCTTTATGCGTTAGGACTGAGCAGAAATTATGTTATTTTATTTCCTTTTTTATGGGCTTTATTTTTTTGTTGTATTTATATAGGATTGAATTTTACTTCTTTTGCTTATGCAAATGATTATAAGAGAAATATTTTAAAAAATGGCACTATTATGAATCAAAGTGGAGAAGTGTTTTTGAAATTTAACAATAATTTTGTTTATATTTCAAAGATAAACAATGGACAAAATAGTGCTCAAAATATAAAAATTTTTAATATCAATGATTTAAATTTAAGCTCTTTTGTAAGTGCTAAAAATGCCCATTTTGAAGGTGAAAGTTGGATTTTGCGAGATGGTAATATTACATTATTACCTAAAAATTATGAACTTGCTAATGATGGTTTAAAGATACAAGATTTCTCCGAGCTTAAATCACTTGAGGGTTTTAAACCAAAGATTATAGAAGGGGTTGCTAGTAATAGTGATTATTCAATATCTGACGCACTTGAAAGTTTTGAGCTTTTTAAGGCGCAAAATGTCAATACAGATGCTCTTAAAATCAATCTTTATAAATTTGTTTTTACTCCTTTTTTTGCACCATTTTTAATGCTTATTATGTATTATTTTTTTCCTGTAATAGCAAGATTTTTTAATCTTGCTTTTGTAACTTTTATAGCTTTTGTAGTGACTTTGATGATTTGGGGAGTCTTGTTTTTGCTTACTAGATTAAGCGAAAATAGTGTGATTGCAAGTGAAATTGGCATTGTAGTGCCTATTATAATTTTGGGTTGTTTAAGTGCTTATATGTATTATAAGCATCGATAAATTAAGCTTTGTGTAGTAAAATTATAAAAATTAAAGGTTAAATATGGATTATAAACAATTAAAGCAAGAATTTAATACTCCTTTTTATATTTACAATTTTGATTTCATAAAAGAGCGTTTTTTAAATCTCAAAGAGGCTTTTAAGGCAAGAAAATCTCAAATTTTTTACGCTGTAAAAGCCAATTCAAATTTAAGTTTGTTGCAAATGCTTGCAAATTTAGATAGTGGATTTGATTGTGTGAGTATAGGCGAGGTAAAGCGTGCCTTAAAAGCAGGAGCAAAAGCTTATAAGATTATTTTTAGTGGAGTAGGAAAAACCAAAGAAGAGTTAAGACAAGCTTTAGAATATGATATTTTATATATTAACCTTGAAAGCGAAGCTGAAATGATGCTTTTAGAAAGTGTGGCTAAAGAACTTAATCTAAAGGCAAGAATCAGTATTCGTGTTAATCCAAATGTTGATGCAAAAACTCATCCTTATATTTCTACAGGATTAAATGAAAATAAATTTGGTGTTGAAATTGATATAGCAAGAAAAATGTATCTTTATGCAAAAAATTCATCTTTTTTAGAGCCTGTTGGAGTGCATTTTCATATAGGTTCGCAACTTTTAGATATTTCTCCCATTCATGAAGCAGCAGGCATTGTTGCAAAACTTGTAAGAGAGTTAAAAGCCTTGCAAATCGACCTTAAATTTTTTGATATAGGCGGTGGTTTGGGTGTAGCTTATGAAAAAGATGAGTGCGAACCTGATCTTTATAATTATGCACAAGGTATATTAGCACAACTTCATGGGCTTGATTTAACCATAGGAATGGAGCCTGGAAGGTATTTAGTTGCTAAAAGTGGAGAATTTGTTTGTTCAGTACTTTATGAAAAACAAAATAAAACCAAGCGTTTTGTTGTAGTAGATGGAGCGATGAATGATCTTATACGCCCAAGTTTATACGAGGCTTATCATGAAATAATCTTACCTTATAATCAAGCCCAAGAGAGTTTATGTGATGTTGTAGGTGGAATTTGTGAGAGTGGAGACTTTTTTGCTAAAGCAAGGTCTTTACCTAGCACTCAAAGCGGCGATATAATGGTTATTAAAAATACTGGAGCTTATGGTTTTAGCATGAGTAGTAACTACAATACTCGTAATAAAGTTTGCGAATTAGCCCTTGAAGAAGGACAGGTAAGATTGATCCGTCAAAGAGAAAATTTTGAAAATCAAATCGCTTTAGAAGAGAAATTTTTAAAGGCTTAAAATGTTTTTTTTAGATGTTCAAGGGACTTTAATTTCTGATCATGATAAGAGTTTAATCCATGGTGCTAAAGAATTGATCGATTTTTTAAATGCAAAAAATCTTCCTTATGTTATCATTACTAACAATACAAAAAAACTTGATTTTTTAGAAAAATTACAGCAAAAAGGATTGGCTATAAAAGAAAATGCTTATATTGATCCTTTTAGCGTTTTAAAACACCTTTTAAAACCTTGTAAAGTTGCGGCTTTTGGTGCAGATGAGTTTGTAAAAAGTCTTGAAAATCTTGGTTTTGAACTTGATTTTGTAAATCCTAGTGCTGTGCTTGTAGCTAGTTATGATGATTTTAAATTTAAAGATTTTGCTAGTATGATAGAATTGGCTAGAAGAGAAGTTAGGTTTATAGCTATGCACGAAACTAGCATTTATAAAAAAGATGGTAGGCCTTATCCTGGTGTAGGTAGCATTATGGCTATGCTTAAAAATGCTATTGATTTTGAATACGAGGTTGTGGGTAAGCCTAGCATTGCTTTTTATAAAGAAGCTTTAAATTTGATAAGAAAACAAAATTCAAAAATCGATTTTGAAGATATTAAAATCATTAGTGATGATTTTAGAGGAGACTTGCTTAAGGCAAAAGAACTTGGCATGAAAACCTTGCTGGTTTTAAGCGGAAAGATAAGCGATACAAAAGGCATTGATATGGATTTGCTTGATGGAGTTTATCCTAGTGTTTTTGAGTTTTTAAAGGAGCTAAAATGCCAAATTTAGAAGAATTTAGAAATAAAATCGATGCGGTTGATGATAAAATTTTAGAACTTTTAAATGAAAGAATGACTTATGTTAAAAGTATAGGCGAGCTTAAACAAAGCAGTGGGGGAGCTATTTATCGTCCTGAGCGTGAAAGAGCCATTATCAATCGTTTAAAAAATGCAAATTTAGGACTTTTAGATCAAAATGCCATAGAGGCAATTTATCAAGAAATTTTTGCAGTTTCAAGAAATTTAGAAATGCCTCAAACTATAGCTTATTTAGGGCCTGAGGGAACTTATACTCATCAAGCAGCAAGAAGTCGTTTTGGTGCGATGAGTCGTTATATAGCCTTGGCTAATATCGAAGATGTTTTTAAAGAGTTAAGCAACAAAGAAGCAAAATACGGTGTTGTGCCTATAGAAAATAATACCGAAGGTGCAGTAGGTATTACTTTAGATTGTCTAGGTAAGTATAATGAGCTTAAAATTTTTGGTGAAATTTATATGGATATTCATCATTCTTTTGTGGGAATTAATGAAAATTTAAAAGAAATCAAACGCATTTATTCGCATCCGCAAGGTTATAATCAATGTCGTAAATTTTTAGAAAGTCATGAACTTAGCGCTATAGAATTTGTTCCTTCAAAATCTACAGCTAATGCGGCTTATTTAGCTTCGCAAGATAAATATGCGGCAGCAATTTGCTCTAAAATAGCGGCTAAGCTTTATAATGTGCCTGTGCTTTTTGATAAAATAGAAGATAATGCAGCCAATAAAACAAGATTTTTAATTTTAAGCGATATTAAAAATCCTAAAATGCCAAATTGTAAAACTTCTATTTTAGCACACACAGCACATAAACCTGGGGGGCTTAGCTTTTTATTAGAGCAGTTTAAAAAAGAAGATATCAATCTTACCAAGCTTGAATCTCGTCCTGTAAAATCAAAAGAATTTTTACACAGTTTTTATATAGATTTTGAAGGGCATATTGATGATGAAAATGTAAAAAAAGCTTTAAAAGATATACAAGAGATTGTTTGGCTTGGATCTTATTTATCAGGAGAAAAAGATGAAATTTAATGAATTTTTAAATCATTTAAGCAATTATGAACCCGGAAAAGATATAGAAGTTATTGCCAAAGAATATGGCGTTAAAGAAGTGATAAAATTAGCAAGTAATGAAAATCCTTTTGGTACGCCACCAAAAGCCATAGAATGCTTAAGACAAAATGCAAACAAAGCTCATCTTTACCCTGATGATAGTATGATAGAACTTAAAAGCACATTGGCTCAAAAATACAAAGTTCAAAATGAAAATATTATCATTGGTGCAGGTAGTGATCAAGTGATTGAATTTGCTATACATGCTAAGTTAAATTCTAAAAATGCTTTTTTACAAGCCGGAGTTACCTTTGCTATGTATGAAATTTATGCCAAACAATGCGGTGCAAAGTGTTATAAAACTCAAAGCATTACTCATGATTTAAATGAGTTTAAAAAGCTTTATGAAGCACACAAAGATGAAATTAAACTCATTTTCTTATGCTTACCAAATAATCCTTTAGGCGAGTGTTTGGATGCAAGTGAAGTGACCAAGTTTATTAAAGGTGTGGATGAGGATTGTTTAGTTGTGATTGATGCAGCTTATAATGAATTTGCAAGTTTTAAAGATAGTAAAAAACATTTAGAACCTTGTGAATTGATTAAAGAATTTGACAATGTACTTTATTTAGGAACTTTTTCTAAACTTTATGGATTAGGAGGCTTACGCATTGGTTATGGTATAGCTAATGCTAATATTATTAATGCATTTTACAAGCTTCGTGCTCCTTTTAATGTGAGCAATCTTGCTTTAAAAGCAGCAGTTGCAGCAATAAATGATGATGAATTTACTAAAAAAACTTTAGAGAATAATTTTTCTCAAATGGAGCTTTATAAAGAATTTGCTAAAAAATATGATATTAAAATCATTGATAGTTATACAAATTTCATCACTTATTTTTTTGATGAAAAAAATAGTACAGATTTGTCTGAAAAATTGCTTAAAAAGGGTATAATAATAAGAAATTTAAAAAGCTATGGTTTAAATGCTATACGCATTACTATAGGAACATCTTATGAAAATGAAAAATTTTTTACAGAATTTGATAAGATTTTAAGATAGATAAATCAAATAAAAATATGTAAAATTCGCTAAACTAAGGGATGAGAATTAATGGATTTTAAAAATATGCTTCATCAAATTGGGCAACTTTATCAAAATTTAACTCGCAAGCAGCGTATAGTGATTGCTGCATCTATTGTAGTAGTGGTTGGGTTTTTGGTTTTTTTAGCTTTATTTCGTGGAAGTGGTAGTAATGCAAATAATGGATATGCAGTTTTAGTTGAAAATGTAAGCCCAAGTTCTTCTGCTGCAATTGTAGCTAAACTTGAACAAAATAATATTCCCTATAAATTAGAAAGTGAAAATAAAATTTTAGTTCCACAAGATCAGGTTTATCGTCAAAGAATGTTTATTGCAAGCGAAGGTCTTATAAAAGATAGTCGCGTGGGTTTTGAAGCTTTTGACACTCAAGCTTTTGGAGCTACAAATGAAGAGCAAAAGGTAAAATACCAAAGAGCCATAGAAGGCGAACTTGCAAGAACTATTGAGACTTTAGAACCTATTCGTAGCGCTGTTGTACACATAGCATTTCCTAAAGATAGTGTTTTTACTGAAAGGCAAATTCCACCTACAGCTTCAGTTGTTGTTAATGTTCGCGAAGGCTTAAAGCTTACTAGAAAACAAATTGATGGTATAAAAAATATTGTTTCAGCGGCAGTTCCAAAACTTACTAAAGAAAATGTTAAGATTAGTGATCAAAGTGGTGTGCCTTTAGATGAGCAAGAAGCATATGAAGATGACTTGGTTCGTGCGCAAATTAAATTTAAAAGTGATCAAGAAAAAGCTTTAGAAGATAAGATTATAGAAAATTTAGCTCCTTTTGCAGGTGGTATGGATAAAGTAAAAGTGAGTGTAAATATAGATTTTGATTTTTCCAAGCAAGAATCTCAAAGTGAAATTTATGATCCAAATCCTATAGTGCGTAGTGAGCAAACTTTAAACGAGGAAAGAACAGGTAGAAAAGATCCAGAAATTCAGGGTGTTCCAGGTGCTGTTTCTAATATAGGTCCTGTTGAAGGACTTGACAATAAAGGTCAAATTGACACTTATAAAAAAAATCAAGTTACTACAAACAATGAACTTTCTAAAACTATCACAAATACAAAAAAACAATTTGCAACAGTTTTACGCACTTCAGCAGCTGTCACTATAGATGGAAAATATCAAGATGTGGTTGATGAAAATGGGGAAGTGAAAAGCGAATATGTCCCATTGACTAAAGAAGAGCTTGCAAGTGTTGAGAGTATAGTTAAAAATACTATTAATTTTAGCGCTACTAGAGGTGATAGTGTTGTAGTGCAAAATTTACCATTTCATCGTGAGTCGATTAGAGTTGAGAGTAAAGTTAAAACTTTTTACAATCGTTTTGTTGAGCCATTTATTCCACCAGTTAAGTATTTTATTGCAGCGATTTTACTTTTTATTTTTTACAAAAAAGTCATTGCTCCATTTACTCAAAAAATGCTTGAAGATGTCGCAGCGCAAGAAGAAATGCAGCAAGGTCCAAATGCTGTTTTAGATGATGCTGAAGATGCTTTGGAGAAATTTAATGCAGCAAGGAAAAAAGTTGAAGAACAACTTGGTTTTGGGGATAATTTTAATGAAGATTCTATTCAATATGAGGTTTTACTTGAAAAATTGCGTGGTTTAGTAAGTGATAAAGGCGAGGAAATTGCAGCACTTTTACAAAACTTAATTCAAAATGATAGTGAATTTGGCGAAAAGGATATGTGATGATAAAGCTAAGTGAAGAACAAAAAATGGTCTATGATGATTTATCGATGCCTGAGAAGGTAGCAATATTTCTTATACAACTTGGCGAAGATGCAACAACTTCTGTGTTTTCACATATGGAAATTGATGTAATTACAGAAATTTCACGTTATATTGCTATGGCTAAAAATGTTGATAGATCCGTAGCTACTGCAGTTTTAGAAGAATTTTACACTCTGCTTCAATCAAATCAATATATTAAAAGTGGTGGTTTGGAATATGCTAAAGAAATACTTTTTCGTACTTTTGGGCCAGAGATTGCAAATAAAATTCTTGAAAAACTCACTAAAAGTATGGAGAATAATCAAAATTTTGCTTATTTGGCACAAATTAAACCACAGCAACTTGCAGACTTTATTACCAAAGAGCACCCACAAACCATCGCTCTTATTTTGGCACACATGGATTCTATTCATGCGGCAGAAACTTTAGAGTATTTTAGCGATGAGTTAAGGGCTGAGGTGGTTATAAGAATGGCAAATCTTGGCGATATTTCTCCAAGTATTATTAAAAGAGTTTCTGCAGTGCTAGAAAGCAAGCTTGAAAGTCTTACCTCTTATAAGGTTGAAGTGGGCGGCCCAAGAGCGGTAGCAGAAGTGCTTAATCGTTTGGGTCAAAAAGCAAGCAAATCAACCATTACTTATATTGAACAAAGTGATGAACGCTTAGCAGAGACTATTAAAGAGCTTATGTTTACTTTCGATGATATACAAAAACTTAGCACTCAAGCTATAAGAGAAATTTTAAAAGTAGCCGATAAGCGTGATTTAATGATAGGTTTAAAAGGTGCAAGTGAAGAGTTAAAGCAAAAATTCTTAGCCAATATGTCTACGCGTGCAAGCGAAGCTTTTCTTGAAGAAATGGGTTTTTTGGGTGCTGTGCGTGTTAAAGATGTTGAAGATGCACAAAGAAAGGTTGTTGAAGTGGTGCAAAAACTTGCAGAACAAGGTCTTGTTCAAACAGGCGATGCGGATGAAATGATAGAGTAGGTGAGAGATGGTTAATCGTAGCAATGTAATTTCTGGTGGGGCTTCTGATCAGCATGTTGTTGAAGGATATCGTTTTAAAGTTATTTCAGAATTTGATAATCATACAGGTGAAAAAAAACATACTCAAACTCCAGATGAAGAAAATGCTAATATATCTTTAAATGACGAAAAACCAGTTGAAGAAAATCAAGCCATTGTCCCTACGCAAGCTGTTATGGAAACTCAAATTCCAACATTTCAACCAAGTTTTGTTGAAGATTTGCTTAAAAAAACAGATGAAATGTCAAGCAATATTATTAAACTTCAAATGCAAATAGAAAGCCAAGAGAATGAATTTAATAACCGCTTAAATTCAGAACTTGAAAATGCTAAAGAAAAATTTGCCAAAGAAGGTTATGAGAAAGCAAAAGAAGAATTTCAAAAGGAATTGAGTGATTTTAAAGATAAGTATTTAAAAAGTATAGCCAAACTCGATAATGCTTGCGAAAATCTTGAAAATTTCATAGAAAAAAATGAGAAAGAATTAGCAGATACTGCTATAGATATCGCTAAAGAAGTAATCTTAAAAGAGCTTGAACTAAATTCAAGTAAGATAGCTTATGCTTTGGCCAAAGATTTAATCGGCGAGCTTAAGGGTGCTAGCGCAATTGAGCTTAAGGTTAATGCAGAGGATTATGAGTATTTAAAAGAGCAATTTGATCAGAATGCTCATATTAAAATAAGTCTTGATGATGCAATTAGCAAAGGAAGTGTTGTTATTATAAGTGACGCAGGCAATATAGAATCCAATCTTAACTCTCGTCTAACTAAAATTAAAAAAATGGTGAATAATGAGTAAAAAATTTGCCCATACTCAAGAAGAGTTAGAAAAGCTAAGTTTAAAAGAATTAGAAAATTTAGCAGCATCTATGCGTGAAAAAATCATACAAGTTGTGAGTAAAAATGGTGGGCATTTAAGTTCAAATTTGGGTGCTGTAGAACTTAGTATAGCAATGCATTTGGTTTTTGATGCAAAAAAAGATCCTTTTATTTTTGATGTGTCGCATCAGTCTTATACACACAAGCTTTTAAGCGGAAAAGAAGAAATATTTGATACTTTAAGACAAATCAATGGTTTAAGTGGTTATACAAAACCTAGCGAGGGAGATTATTTTGTAGCAGGGCATTCTAGCACCTCTATTTCTTTGGCAGTAGGTGCTTGTAAGGCCATTGCTTTAAAAGGTGAAAAGCGTATTCCTGTTGCTTTGATTGGAGATGGTGCTTTAAGTGCGGGTATGGCCTATGAGGCTTTAAATGAATTGGGTGATTCTAAATTTCCTTGCGTAATACTTTTAAATGATAATGAAATGAGTATTTCAAAACCAATTGGAGCAATTTCAAAGTATCTTTCTCAGGCTATGGCAACGCAGTTTTATCAAAGTTTTAAAAAGCGTATTGCTAAAATGTTGGATATATTGCCTGATAGTGCTACTTATATGGCCAAGCGTTTTGAAGAGAGTTTTAAACTTATTACTCCTGGGCTTTTGTTTGAAGAATTAGGGCTTGAATATATAGGGCCTATTGATGGACATAATTTAGGTGAAATTATTTCTGCATTAAAACAAGCAAAAGCTATGCAAAAGCCTTGTGTGATACATGCTCAAACCATAAAGGGTAAAGGCTATGCTTTAGCTGAAGGAAAACATGCTAAATGGCACGGGGTGGGAGCTTTTGATATAGATAGTGGAGAGAGTGTTAAAAAAAGTGATGCTAAAAAATCTGCTACTGAAATTTTTTCTAAGAATTTGCTTGATTTAGCCTCAAAATATGAAAATATTGTTGGGGTTACGGCGGCTATGCCAAGTGGAACAGGTCTTGATAAGCTTATAGAAAAATATCCAAATCGTTTTTGGGATGTGGCTATTGCAGAACAGCATGCAGTAACTTCTATGGCCGCTATGGCAAAAGAAGGATTTAAACCTTTTATTGCAATATATAGCACCTTTTTGCAGCGTGCTTATGATCAAGTGATCCATGATTGTGCGATTATGAATTTAAATGTGGTTTTTGCTATGGATAGAGCAGGGATAGTAGGCGAAGATGGGGAGACGCATCAAGGTGTTTTTGATCTTAGTTTTTTAGCTCCTTTGCCAAATTTCACTCTTTTAGCCCCAAGAGATGAACAAATGATGCAAAATATAATGGAGTATGCTTATTTACATCAAGGACCTATTGCTTTTCGTTATCCTAGAGGGAGTTTTATTTTGGATAAAGAATTTAATCCTTGTGAGATAAAACTTGGTAAGGCACAATGGCTTGTAAAAAATAATAGTGAAATTGCTTTTTTAGGTTATGGACAAGGTGTGGCAAAAGCGTGGCAAGTCTTAAGAGCCTTGCAAGAAATGAATAATAATGCTAATTTGATTGATTTAATTTTTGCTAAACCTTTAGATGAAGAGCTTTTGTGTGAGCTTGCTAAAAAAAGTAAAATTTGGTTTATTTTTAGTGAAAATGTTAAAATTGGCGGTATAGAAAGTTTAATTAATAATTTTTTACAAAAATATGATTTGCATGTAAAAGTTGTTAGCTTTGAATATGAAGACAAATTTATTGAACATGGAAAAACAAGTGAAGTGGAAAAAAATCTAGAAAAAGATGTCAATAGTTTGTTGACGAAAGTTTTAAAATTTTATCATTAAATAATAAAAAATATTATTTAATATAAACTTCTTTTAATAAAAATTTTATTATTATTTTTACTTAAAAAAGCAAGGAATAAATAAAATGGAATTACTACAAATGCTTAAAAAACATGAGTTAAAAGCTACTCCGCAAAGACTATGTGTTTTAAAAATTTTAAAAAGACATGAGCATCCTAATATTGATGAATTATATACAGAAATTAAAAAAGAATACCCTTCAATCTCTTTAGCGACGGTTTATAAAAATCTTAATACTTTGCAAGAACAAGGTTTAGTTGTTGAAATCAATGTTTTAAATCAAAAAACTTGTTACGATATTTATGAAGAAGAACATATTCATGTTGTTTGCGCCAAATGTGGTGGTATAGAGGATTTAAGTTTTAAAGATGCTAAGCTTTATGAATATCAAGAGCATTTAGAAAAAAAGATAGGCAATCTCGTCAATCATCTGTCTGTTTGTGCTTATGTTGACAGTTGCAAAAAGTGTCATTAAGCAAAATAAGGTTAAAATAACCCATATATTTTAAGGGTTATTTTAATGGTTTATGAAATTCAAAAAAACTTTTTACTATCCGATTGCACTCTTTTAGAGAATTTAAAAAAAGATAATATACCTTTTCAAAATTCTAAATTTGAAACTTTTTATACTCAAATAACTTCAAATCATAGTGTCAAATTTCAAAGTTTTTGCAATGAATTTTATAAAATTACAAAATTTAATAATTCAATTTTAGAACAGAATCAAGAAGAGAAAATTTCTAAAAAAAAATTTGAAAAAGCTCGAAAAAAGATTATAGGAAAGAGTATTAAAAAAGAACGCTTCGAATTTAAATTTTGCTCTTTAAAAAGTTATATTGATATTTATGAAGAGCCTAAAATTTGTATTTTAAAAATATTTTTTCCAACTTTGGATAGTTCCAATGAATTTAAAATTCCTAAAGATTTTAAAATTCAAAAAGAATTACATCATGATTTAAATTCTAAACATATCGTTTTATATGGTTTTGAATATCAAAATTTTGATATAGAGAAATGTTTTAAAATTATAGAAAAAAATCAGAATTTTAGCTTGGATTTTCCAAATTATATTAATGCTTATGATGGATTTAGAATTTTTTTATTTTATTTATTTAAAAAATTAAAATTTTATTGGACTTTATCTTTAGAGAGAAAAGATAAGCAAAGTTTATACGAATTTTTATTTTATTCAAGAAGCTTGTATATAGTTTTATCAAGTATGAATACTATTTTAGATAAAAATTTGAGTAATATTTTAGCCTTAAAGTTTAAAGATATAACGAAAAAAACTCAAGATATTTTAGCAAGTGAAAATTCAAATCAAGATTTATTGCTATTTTTAAGCGATGAAAAAATCCAAGATTTGTTTAATGATTTTGATTTTTTCATAAAGGAAAATTCTTTTTATGAAGGCGATTGCAAAGATAGGTTTTTTAAACAACTTGTTGCGTTAGAACTTAGAAAAAAAATTATTTTATTTAGAAAAAATATACTAAAAAATTTTGATTTAGAGCTTTTTGAAAATAGTTTTTTTGAATTGGCAATATTTTTAGAATATTTTTATCGTTTTTTAGAGATAAAAAATTTAAACAAACTTTATGAAAAATATTGTAAAGATAGAGATAAAAATATTTTTTCGAAAATAATCAATAATAAAAATAAATTTTGCAAATTGCTTAAAAAATCAAGTAAAAATTTGAAAATTTACAAAGGATAAAAATGCAAAAACAAGAAAAAATTATAGAAATGTTTAATCAAATTGCACCTACTTATGATAAGGCGAATAGAATTTTAAGCTTTGGAGCTGATGTAGCGTGGCGCAAAAAAGCTTGTCAAAGAGTGATGAGTTTGTATTTAAAAAAAGATTTAAAAATCGCTGATATTGCCTGTGGCACAGGGGATATGATAGAGATTTGGCAAGAGAGTGCTTTAAAAATGGAAAAAAATATTTTAAATATTAAAGGTATTGATCCAAGTAGTGGCATGCTAAATGTTGCAAAAGAAAAATTCCCAAATGTCGAATTTATAGAAGCAGGGGCGCAAAATTTACCTTTAGAAAGTCAAAGTTTAGATATTTTAAGTATTAGTTATGGCATTCGCAATGTTGTAGAAAGACAAAAAGCCTTAAGCGAATTTGCTAGAGTACTTCAAAAAGGTGGTATTTTGGTAGTTTTGGAATTTACAAAAAGAGAAAAGGGTGGATTTATAGCAGCTTGTAGAGATTTTTATCTTAAAAATATTTTACCAAGTATAGGTGGGATAATCAGTAAAAATAAAAGTGCTTATGAGTATTTGCCAAACTCTATTGAAGGATTTTTAAGTAAGGAAGAATTCATCTTAGAACTTAAAAATGCTGGTTTTGAAATGCTTGATTATAAAAGTTTTAGCTTTGGCGTGAGTTCAATGTTTATAGCAAAAAAACTATGACACCAACAGAATTAAATCTTAAAGCAAAGGCTTTATTAGAAACACATTTTGATGATATAGTTTTAAGTGGAGAAATTTCAAAAATTACTTTGCATGGTTCAGGGCATTGGTATTTTGATTTAAAAGATGAAAGATCAAGCATTGCTTGTGCTATGTTTAAAGGAGCTAATTTAAAAGTCGGGTTTAAACCAGCGGTGGGGGATTTTTTAGAGCTTTGTGGAAGTGTGAGTTTATATCCTGAAAGCGGTCGTTATCAATTTATCGCTACTAGTATGAAAAAAGCAGGTTTTGGGGATTTGGAAGCACAGTTTTTGGCTTTAAAAGAGCGTTTGCAAAAAGAAGGACTTTTTGATCCACGCTTTAAAAAATCTTTGCCAAAATTTCCTAAAAAAGTAGGCATTATCACTTCAAAAACTTCTGCTGCTTTGCAAGATATGTTAAAACTTATTCATCAAAAAGAATATTTTTTGGCAAAAATTTATATTTTTGATGCTTTAACTCAAGGAAATAATGCTCCTTTTTCTCTTATACAAGCTTTAAAAAAAGCCGATGATATGGATTTAGATGTTCTTATTATAGCACGTGGTGGAGGAAGCAGGGAAGATCTTTTTTGTTTTAATGATGAAAATTTAGCAAGAGAGATTTTTAAAGCAAAAACTCCTATTATTTCAGCCATAGGACATGAGATTGATTATGTTATTAGTGATTTTGTTGCAGATTTTAGAGCTCCAACGCCTTCAGCTGCTATAGATACTTTGTTTTATTCTAAGTTGGATATAGAGCAAAGTTTGGATTCAATGGAAGAAAAATTAATGCAACTTTGGAATCATAAAATACAAAATTATGAAAATTTGCTTTTAAATTTAAGCAAATTTTTCAAATTTAATTCTTTGCCAAAAATAATAGATGAAAAAATAAAACAAAGCCATAATATAGAAAAGCAATTAAATCATCTACTGGCAAATCAAATGCGTTATAATGAATTAAAATTAGATAAATTGCAAAATGCTTATTTGCAACATGAGAATTTTTTTAATAAAAGCAAAAAGTTTATTTGTATCAGAAAAAATGGTAAAATAGCAAATTTAGAAGATCTTAAGAGTGATGATATCGTTATTTTAAGTTCTCAAACTTCTCAAAAAGAAGCAAAAATTTTATAAGGATAGATTATGAGAAAAATCAATTTCAGTGCAGGGCCATCGACTTTACCTTTGGAAATTTTAGAGCAAGCTCAAAAAGAACTCTGTGATTATCAGGGTAGGGGTTATTCTATAATGGAAATTTCTCACCGCACAAAAGTATTTGAAGAAGTGCATTTTGGAGCACAAGAGAAAGCTAAAAAACTTTACGGGTTAAATGATGATTATGAAGTATTATTTTTACAAGGTGGAGCAAGTTTACAATTTGCTATGATTCCTATGAATTTGTCTTTAAATGGGGTTTGTGAATATGCAAATACAGGAGTTTGGACAAAAAAAGCAATTAAAGAAGCGCAAATTTTAGGTGTCAATGTTAAAACCGTAGCAAGTAGCGAGGAAAGTAATTTTAATCATATTCCTAGAGTGGAATTTAGCGATAATGCTGATTATGCTTATATTTGTTCTAACAATACTATTTACGGCACTCAATATCAAAATTATCCTAAAACTAAAGCTCCTTTGATTGTGGATGCATCGAGTGATTTTTTTTCTAGAAAAGTAGATTTTTCAAATATCGCTCTTTTTTATGGCGGGGTGCAAAAAAATGCTGGAATTTCGGGTTTAAGTTGTATTTTTATCCGTAAAGATATGTTAGAAAGATCTAAAAATAAACAAATTCCTAGCATGTTAAATTATTTGACTCATGCTGAGAATCAGTCCTTGTTTAACACGCCTCCAACCTTTGCTATTTATATGTTTAATCTTGAAATGGATTGGCTTTTAAATCAAGGTGGACTTGATAAAGTACATGAGAAAAATTCTCAAAAAGCTGCTATGCTTTATGAGTGTATTGATTTAAGCAATGGATTTTATAAAGGACATGCAGATAAAAAGGATAGATCTTTAATGAATGTGAGTTTTAATATTGCTAAAAATAAAGATTTAGAGCCTCTTTTTGTAAAGGAAGCCGAAGAAGCTGGAATGATAGGACTTAAAGGACATAGAATTTTAGGAGGAATTCGTGCAAGTATTTATAATGCGCTTAATTTGGATCAGGTAAAAACCTTGTGTGAATTTATGAAAGAATTTCAAGGAAAATATGCATGATAAAGCGTTTTGATGAGTGCGATAGAATGTCGCAAATTATTGTTTTTGATAAATATTTTAAAACTGCAGGACAAGTGGCTTTTAAACCTAGCGGAGATATTAAAAAACAAACTAAAGAAGCACTTGCAGAACTTGATACTTTGTTTGAAAAAATAGGCGCATGCAAAGGAGATTTGATTCAAATTCAAATCTGGTTAGCTAATATGCAAGATTTTGATGCAATGAATGAAATTTATGATGCTTGGATTAAAAATTACCCTAAACCTGTTAGAGCTTGTGTAGGAAGTGCTTTAGCAGAGGGTTATTTGGTGGAAATTCAAGCTTTTGGAAAGCTAAGAGAGAATTAAAAATTCTCTCCTCCAAATTTTAAAAGTGCAGATCCCCAAGTAAAACCACCGCCAAAAGCATCTAGTAAGATTAGATCTCCTTTTTTAAGTCGACCTTCTTCATAGGCATCATTCATTGCCATAGGTATAGAAGCAGCTGAAGTATTGCCATATTTGTGCACAGTGATCACACATTTTTCATCGCTTAGATTGAGTTTTTCTTGGACGGCTTTAATGATGCGTAGATTAGCTTGATGAGGAATAAAAAGATCAATTTCTTGTGCTAAAATGTTATTTTTAGCTAAAATTTCTACAACATCATTACTAAGCGTGTTTACTGCTATTTTAAAAACTTCATTGCCTTTCATTTGCATAGAAAGTGTTTGACATAGGCTTGATTTTTGCAATCTTTGAGTCATTAAAAGATCTCCATAATTACCATTGCTTGCAGTATGTACATCAAGGATATGATTTTCATTATCCAAACTTACAACTCCAGCACCTGCACCGTCTCCAAAGAGTATGCAAATACTTCTGTCATTGTAATCCATAATTGAACTTGTTTTTTCAGCTCCTATGATTAAAACATTTTTTTTCAAACCACTTTCTACTAAGGCTTTAGCTTGTTCAAGCAAATAGATAAAACCAGAACAAGCTGCTGAAATATCAAAAGCGCTAATATTTACAAGTCCTAAATTTGAAGCAATTTTACAAGCCGTTGAAGGCATAGTAAAATAATCAGGACTTAAAGTAGCTACAAGAATCGCATCAATATCTTCAGGTTTTAAATTTGCTCTTTCTATGGCTTTTAATGCAGCTTTTGTGCCCAAATCACTGGTATTTTCATTTTCACTAGCAATGCGCCTTTCTTTAATACCTGTGCGTCTAGTGATCCATTCATCGGTGGTATCTACCATTTTTTCAAGATCAGCATTGCTTAAAATTTTTTCTGGAATATAAGAAGCTATACTTTTAAGACTGGCTTTAAGCATTGTATTTCCCAAGTTCATTTTCTATAAGTTCATTGATATGAGATTGGCTAAAATTTATAGCTTGAAAAATTGCATTTTTAATAGCTCTAGAATCGCTTTTTCCATGACTTATGATCACACAGCCATTAACTCCAAGAAGGGGTGCTCCGCCATATTCTTGCCAATCTGTGTGTTTTTTTAATTTTTTAAAAGATGGCTTCATAAGTAAAGCACCTATTTTAGAAATAAAAGATTGTTTTACTTCGTTTTTTAGAAGTTGAAAAATAGCTGTTGCTACACCTTCGCAAGCCTTTAAAATAACATTTCCATCAAAACCATCACAGACTAAAACATCTATTTCACCATTGAAAATATCTCTACCTTCAGCATTACCTATAAAATTTGGAATTTTTTTCATAAGCTGATGACTTTCTTTGGTAAGTTCATTACCTTTGCATTCTTCTTCACCATTAGAAAGTAAAGCAAGGCGTGGTTTTTGAATTTGCATGATTGCTCTAGCATAAACTTCACCCATTATGGCAAATTGAAATAAATTTTCAGCTTTACAATCTGTATTAGCTCCAACATCCAAAAGTAAAGTTTTGTTAACGATATTTGGCATTAAAGTGGCAATAGCAGGTCTTGAAATGCCTTTAAGTCTTCCAAGCCTTAAGGTAGCCAAAGACATACTTGCTCCACTATGACCCGCTGAAACTACAGCATCTACTTTTTTTTCTTTTAATAAATTAATAGCTTTGTATATGGTTGTTTCTTTATTTTTTAAAGCATCTGTGGCATTTTCATTCATCGAAAAAATTTCACTAGCTTCTTCGTATTGTATATATTGTTCTAATTTTTTTGGTATTAAAGGTTTTAGAATTTTAGAATTTCCCACTAAGATAGCGTTAAAAGGTTTTGCTTCTAGCGCCTTTAAAACGCCTTCTATAATGGGTTTTTCTCCAAAATCACCACCCATTGCATCAATGGCAATGTTAATCATTGATTTTAATATTCCTTAGTTGTTGGATTCGCACGGTGAGGCATTTTGTAGCTTCCATCTTTGTCTTTTATAGGCATAGGAAGACTAACTTTATAGTGAGTTCTGCGTTTAGCTGCACGAGTTTTGCTCACTCTTCTTTTTGGTACTGCCATTTTTTCTCCTTTATAAAATTTAATTAATTATTGCAATTTATGCAATAAAAATAATCACTTAAATAAGCTTCAAGCTCGCTAATAGCAACTTCTATTAAATCAATATGTCCATCGAAAAATTCTATAGTATTGCTCAATTCGTTTGCTTCATCTTTAAAAATACCATCGCTTGCAAAAAGTTCTAAATTTTCTTTAATTTCAAGTTCTAACTCAGTTCCACAACTATCACAAGGTCTATAGATAAAACCTTGCATAATAGCATTTATTTTAACAAGCTTAGGATTTATTTTTACTAAATTTCCCTCAAAAATCATATTTTCAAGATTAAGTTTAAAAGGATATTCCTTTGTATTAATCTTAGAAAAAGGGATTTTCATTTAGCAAATTTCATTTGGTTTAAAGAAAAAATCAATTTCTATTTTTGCATTTTCCAAGCTGTCACTTCCATGAACAGCATTAGCATCAATACTCTCAGCAAAATCGGCTCTAATTGTTCCTGCTTTAGCTTCTTTAGGATTTGTCGCTCCCATTAAATCTCTATTTTTTAATACAGCACCTTCTCCTTCTAGTACAGAAACAACAACAGGACCGCTAATCATAAATTCAACCAAGTCTTTAAAAAAAGGTCTTTCTTTATGAACAGCATAAAAATTTTCAGCTTGTTCTTTACTAAGTTGAACTTTTTTCATTGCAGCGATTCTTAATCCATTGCTTTCAAAACGATCTAAAATTTTTCCTATAACACCTTTTTTAACAGCATCAGGTTTAATTATAGATAAAGTTTTTTCCATCTTTGTAATAACTCCTTATTTTAATAAAGCTTAAAATTATACTTGAATTTGTTTAAAGAAAGTTAAATTAAAAGAAAAAGCTAGGAATCTCTAGCTTTTTAATTTTTTAAAATTATGCAAAAACTGGAGTGTCCCCACTTCTCATATCAGCGCCAATATTATCACGACTTGGTTGTCCTGATTCTACTGCACTCCAAACTATACATCCATCTGTTGGGCAAGCACTGGCACAAGCGGGTTGATCATTATGTCCTACGCATTCAACGCATTTGTTTGCATAAACATAATATCTATCTTCACCTTCTGGATTGTTAGCATCATCAACGATAGCACTCACTGGACACTCATCAATACAAGAACCACAAGCAATACATATATCTGTAATTTTTACAGCCATTTTTTCTCCTTTTTAATATTAAGATTTAAAAGATTTTAGCATAAAATTCTTAAATAAGGTAAATTTTGATAATCAAAAATTTACATTATTTGATAATAATTATAACTTTCTTAAATTTTTAATATTATTTTAGATATTTAAAAAAAAATAAAGATTTAAACGATATAATTTCGTTATCAATAAAATTTATTATTTAGGAGAAAATATGATAGTTACTAAAAAAGCTTTAGATTTTACTGCTCCAGCAGTATTGGGAAACAATGAAATTGTTCAAGATTTTAATCTTTATAAAAACATAGGTCCAAAAGGAGCGGTAGTATTCTTTTATCCAAAAGATTTTACTTTTGTTTGTCCTTCAGAAATTATAGCTTTTGACAAAAGATATCAAGAATTTAAAAACCGTGGCATTGAAGTAATTGGAATTTCAGGAGATAATGAATTTTCACATTTTGCTTGGAAAAATACTCCAGTAAATCAAGGTGGTATTGGTCAGGTTAAATTTCCGCTTGTTGCTGACTTAACTAAGCAGATTGCTAGAAATTTTGATGTACTTTATGCAGAAGCAGTTGCCCTTCGTGGTTCGTTCTTGCTTGATGCTGATGGAACAGTTCGCCATGCTGTGGTTAATGATTTACCACTAGGTAGAAATATAGATGAAATGTTAAGAATGGTTGATACTATGCTTTTTACAAATGAGCATGGTGAAGTTTGTCCTGCGGGATGGAATAAGGGCGATGAAGGTATGAAAGCTAACCCTAAAGGCGTGGCTGAATATCTTGGCAAAAACGAAGCTAAACTTTAATTTCTTAGTATAAAGCCTCTTTACGAGGCTTTTTCTTCATTTTTATTCTTTAATTGAAATTCATAAATTTTCTATTATAATTTTATACACATAATTAAAATTTTTATTTAGGCTAAAATATGGCAGGCGAAGATCAAGAAAAAACAGAAGAACCCACGTCCAAAAAGATAGAAGATGCGCGTAAAGAAGGTAATGTTCCAAAGTCTCAAGATGCGGCAGCTATTGTAACTTTGATAATTGGAGTAACTATAACTTTATTTATGATGAGTTTTATGGGCGAGAGAATTGTAAATTTATATAGATACTATCAAAGTTTTATTGGTGTTGAATTTGATTTGCGTATTATTCAAGCCATTATGATTAAAAGCATTTTTGAGGTTTTAATTATTCTTGCACCTATTGTTTTAAGTATTATGATTGCTGGGGTTTTGGGAAATATTATGCAATTTGGTTTTATTTTTACAACTAAACCTATTATGCCAAATTTAGGAAAAATCAATCCTCTAAAAGGTTTAAAAAACCTTTTTTCATTGAAAAAAATTGTTGAAAGTATAAAAATTATTTTAAAAGTGGGTATTGTTTTTACTATAGCTTTTATAGTTTTACTTAAATTTATGCAAGAGCTTCCAAGAGTTGAGCTTTATACTATGGTTGCACAGCTTACTTGGCTAAGAGACAGAGCTATTGTTTTAGCAGCTATTGTTATAGTTGCTTTTTTAATTATTGCTGTTTTAGATGTTTTTTTGGTGCGTTTTCAGTATTTTAAAGGTTTGCGTATGAGCAAACAAGAAATAAAAGATGAGTATAAACAAATGGAAGGAGATCCTCAGGTTAAAGGTAGAATTCGTAGACTTCAAATGGAAGCTGCGCGTCGTCGTATGGTTCAAGATGTTGCAGGTGCGGATGTGGTGATCACAAACCCAACGCATTATGCCGTAGCTATTCGTTATGATACAAGTAAAGAACAAGCCCCTAGGGTTGTTGCCAAAGGAGTGGATTTTCTCGCTCTTCGCATAAAACAAGTAGCCTATGAAAATAATGTTGTAGTTTATGAAAATCCTCCTTTAGCAAGAGAGCTTTATAAAGCTTGTGATGTTAATGATCTTATTCCTAGGGAAATGTTTAAAGCTGTAGCTGAGGTACTAGGATTTGTTTATAATACAAATAATAAGAGTCGTTTAGCTGGTCAAGTAAAAAAAGGAAACTAAAACTTTTAAGGTGCTTTAGCTCCTATTTTGTTAATAAGCTCAAGAACCGATTTTTGAGTACTTGTATCTGCTGTATCGACTTTAAAATATATTTCTACTCTATTATTTTCTAGAGCTTGTGGATTTCCATTGATGGGATTATTAAGCCCGTAGCTTTTAATGCTAATGTTTTTTAAATTTGCTCCACCTTCTATAAAATATTTTAATACATTTTCTGCTCTTTGATAGGCGAGTTCATAACTTCTTATAATAGAGTCGCTATTGTCTGTATAGCCTCTAATTTCTATTTTTGCTTGAGGTGGCAAATATGTTGTTAGTTCAGCCATACGTTTTAAATAATCTTGTATATCAGCTGAAACGATTTGAGCACTACCTCTTTCAAATTCAACTTTAGATGGAAGGTTAAGAGCAACCTGATTGTCGCTTTGATCTAGAGCTGCTTGAAGACGTTTGATGGTTTCTTGCTGTGTCATAGTCATTTGTTTTAACGATTTGAGTTCATCACTTTCTTCTTTTGATGCACCCTTATATTTTTCTTGGGTTTTACTTTCTTCTTTGACTGTTTGAGTAGAGGTATAATCAAAGATTTTAACAAATTCGGTTTTTAAAGCCTCTACTTTAGCAGGATTTGTTTTAGAAATTGCCCAAAGAGCAATAAAAAGTGCCAAAAGCAAACTTAGAAAGTCTGCATAAGGTACAGCCCATTTTTCACCTGCAGGACATTCTGGACATTTATGTTTCTTGGCCATTTTTAACCTTTGTCAAATTGTGAAATTTTTGGATCATCGTGACTTAAGAAATTAAAAAGCTTAGCTTCCAAATCTCTAGGATTCGCACCTTCTGCAATTCCTTTTATGGCTTCAGTGATGACAATTTGCTCTTTTACAAGATCCATTCCATTAGCTTTCATTTTTCTTCCCCAAGGTGCAAAAAGCGCATAAGCACCAAAAATCCCAGTAACCGTAGCTGTAAAAGCACCTGAAATACCCGCTGCCATTGCTTGAGGATTATCTAGCAATTTAAGAGCTAGAATAAGACCAAAAACCGCTCCAACAAGTCCCATGGTAGGGCAAGTTTCTCCAAATACTATCCAATATTCTGCGCATTCTTTATAATGCTCTTCAAGTTGTTCGGTTTGTATTTCCATGCTTTCGTGAATTTCTTCAAAGCTTTTACCATCTACAAGCATCATCATAGCATTTTTTAAAAATTCATTTTCAATCTCATTGGTTCTTGATTCTAATGCTAAAAGACCATCTCTTCTTGCAATAATAGCAAATTCTATTAACTGAGCTATCCTTTCAGGTAGATTTACTCCAGAACCTTTAAAGACAACTTTGAGTTCTTTATAAGCTGCTTTTACAATTTTTTTATGTGTAGAAGTCATTGCACAAAATGCAGCCGTTGGCATAACTATAAGAAAGGAAGAAAGGTGAATAACATGTAAAGGATTTCCTCCTTCTAATATATCTCCTACTGAAATACTAGTAACTGCGAGCACCATTCCCAGTATGGTTGAAAGATCCATTAAATATCTCCTTGATTATTTTAAATCGCCCCAATTTTTGGCGATACTTGAGCTTGTTTTTAATTTTACTTTTAATTTTACTATATTTTCCATAATATCTCTAGTTTTTTTTACAAAATTTTCACATAAATCATCTTTTACTTCAAAAATTAATTCATCGTGAATTTGCAAAATAAGCTTTTTGTCTTCATTTAATTCTTTATTGATTTCTAGCATTGCAAGTTTGATTACATCAGCTGCTGAGCCTTGTAAGATTGAATTAATGCTTTCTCTTTCATACATGGCAATTTGCATAGGTTTTGCGTTTTCAAAATCAAAATAACGCTTGCGACCGCTTAAAGTAGTGATAAAACCATTTTGTTTAGCTTTGTTTTTAACTGTTTCAAAATATTTCTTAATACTAGTAAAATTTTCAAAATATTTTTCTATGTAAGATTTGGCTAAATGAGCTTCTATTTTTAAATTTTGACTTAAAGTTTTATAGCCCATGCCATAAATAAGTCCAAAATTTATACTTTTTGCAACACTTCTGGTTTCATAATTGCTTTCTCCAAAAATCATTATAGCTGTTCTTGCATGTATATCTTCATTGTTAGCAAAAGCATTTAAAAGTTTTTCATCTTCGCTAAAATGCGCAAGCATTCTCAGTTCGATTTGAGAATAATCAAGAGAGATAAAACTAAATCCATCTTTAGCTACAAAGCAAGATTTATAATCTTTTGCGTATTGTCCGTGTGCAGGAATATTTTGCAAATTTGGATCTTTAGATGAAAGGCGTCCTGTAGCGGTTCCAGTCTGTAAAAAACTTGAATAAATACGTGAATTTTTATCTTTTAACGCTAGTTTTAACAAAGGTTCGCAATAAGTGGAATAAAGTTTGGCAAGTTCTCTATAATCTAAAATTTTGGCAATTACAGGATGTTTATCTAAAAGTGCATTTAAAACTTTTTCATCGGTAGAATATCCTGTTTTTCCTTTTTTTCCACTTGGAAGTTTAAGTTTTTCAAAAAGTATATCACCTACTTGTTTAGGTGAGTTTAGGTTAAATCTATCCTCGCAAAGAGTATAAATTTCTTCACTTAAATTTTTGATTTCATTTTCAAATTTTTTCATAAGGATTTCAAGTGCATTTGTGTTAAGTTTTATCCCATTTTCTTCCATCGTCATAATGATTTTAATGAAATCAAATTCGCAGTTTTTAGCAAGTTCTAATAAAGGAGTTTCAAGATTTTTTAAAAAATAAAGATAAAATCTTAAAGTGATATAAGCATCTTCCGCAGCATATTTGCAAGCTTTTTCAAGCTCTACACTTGCAAAATTTTCTCCTTTTTTAACAAGGCTTTCAAAATGTAAGGTTTCATAATTAAAAAGTCTTAAAGCTAAATCATCCATATTTACTCTTAAAGAAGGATTTTTAAGCCATGCTAAAATCATTGTATCTGCGTATTTTTGAGGTAAATTTAATCCAAAATTATTTTGAATGATTTTAAAATCATATTTGAGATTGTGTCCTATAACAAAATGATTAAAGATTACTTCTATAGCTTTTTTGGCGCTTTGCAATGAGATTTGCTCACCTACTCCAAGATAATTATGGGTTAAAGGCACGTAAAAAGCTTCATTTTCACTCATGCAAAAACTAAAACCAACAATTTTTGCTTCTTTTGTATCAAGTCCTGTGGTTTCGGTATCAAAAGCAATAATACTTTCTTTATCAAGGGTATTTAAAATTTCAAAAAGTTTGTTTTCATCTTGTATTAAAGTGGCTTTAAAACCTAAATTTTTATCTTTATTATCAGGATTTTGACGCAGTTTTTTAAGTAAAGTATTAAGTTCGTAATGTTCTAAAATTTCAAGTATTTTTAAAAGAGGTTCTTCATCAGGATAAGTTGCTTTTTCTATAAGATCTTGCACTTCTAAATTTTCATATAAAGAAGCTAGTTTTTTGCTTAAAAATGCATTTTCCTTACCCTCTAAAAGCAAGTTACGACTTCTTTCATTGCGTATTAGAGTTAAATTTTCATAAATTCCTTCTATGCTACCAAATTCATCAAGTAAGGTTTTAGCCCCTTTTGCACCTATACCTTTAACGCCTGGAATATTATCAGAACTATCTCCGCAAAGAGCTAAAAAATCTCTGATTTGATGAGGTTTTACTCCGTATTTTTCTAAACACGCTGCTTCATCATAGTCGTTTTTAGAAATAGGACTGTAAATGCTTGTTTTACCATCTTTTATGAGCTGATAAAGATCTTTATCTTGAGTGATAATGCGTACAAAAATATCCCTATCTTCACAAGTTTTTACAAAAGAAGCGATGATATCATCGGCTTCATAACCTTCTTGAGAAACGCTTATAAAACCCATTTTTTCTATCATCTCTATGCAAATTGGAATTTGTTCTAGAAGTTCAGGTGGTGGTGGAGTGCGATTTTGTTTATAGTTTGGATCAATTTCGCTACGAAAAGTTTTTCCTTTGGAGTCTAATGCAAAAACAATATAATCACTTTTATGTTCATTTTTTAAGCTATAAATAAAATTTGCAAAACCGCTAATCATTCCACTAGCTTGTCCTTGTGAATTTTTAAAGCCTTTTAATGCGTAGTAAAGTCTGAAAAAAAATCCAAAAGTATCAATAATAGTTAAAGTTTTCATAATAATTTCTTCTTTTGATAAAATATATTTTTAAGTTGTATTATTTCAAAATTTTGCTTAAAATGTCTACAATTTAAGATCTTTAAGCAAAAACACTGCAATTTTTAGCCATAATTACAAATTATTTATAAAAAAATATATTAAAATATAAGGATAATGTAATGACAAATCAGCAAATTGATGGAATTGCGGATAAGAATTTTAACACACCTGAAGGTAGGAAAGTTTTTAAAAAGGCAGTTTTTTCTTGCTGGTTGGGAACTGCTATGGAATATGCAGATTTTGCACTTTATGGTTTAGCAGCTGCAACAATTTTTTCAGAAGTGTTTTTTCCTGAGCAAACTCCAGTAATTGCACTTTTGCTTAGTTTTGTAACTTATGGCATAGGTTTTATTGCAAGACCTATTGGGGCTTTGTTTTTTGGTTATTTAGGTGATAAACACGGAAGAAAAAATGTTATGATGGCTACAATAGCTTTAATGGGAATTTCAACTACTCTTATAGGTTTTATTCCAAGCTATGCAGTGATTGGTGTTTGGGCGCCTATTTGTTTGGTTATATTACGTTTTATGCAGGGTTTTGGTGCAGGAGCTGAACTTTCAGGTGGAACAGTTATGCTAGGAGAATATGCTCCTAGCAAGAGAAGAGGGCTTGTTTCTTCTGTGATTGCCTTAGGATCAAATAGCGGAACTTTGCTTGCGTCTTTTGTATGGCTTTTGATGGTGCAAATGGATGAAGCAAGTTTTAAAGAATGGGGCTGGAGAGTTCCTTTTATGGGAAGTATTTTAATCGCTCTTTTTGCTGTATATATTCGTTTTCATGTCAAAGAAACCCCTGTTTTTGAAAAGCAAAAAAATGAGATGATGAAATTGCGTCTTAATAACGAAAAGCATATGAAAAAAGATGAAAGAAGTTTTTGGCAAAGAAGTCGTGCTTTTTGGACTATGGTGGGCTTAAGAATAGGTGAAAATGGACCTTCTTATCTTGCGCAAGGTTTTATTGTAGGTTATGTGACTAAAATTTTACTTTTAGACAAATCAGTAGCTACTACAGCAGTGATGATAGCTTCATTGGTGGGTTTTTTGGTTATTCCTTTGGCAGGTTATTTAAGTGATAGATTTGGAAGACGTATTACTTATAGAATATTTTGTTTGCTTTTGATGATTTATGCTTTTCCTGCTTTTATGCTTTTAGATAGTAAAAATGAAATTATTGTGATTTTAACTATTATTGTAGGTATGTCTTTAGCATCTTTAGGGATTTTTGGTGTGCAAGCGGCTTGGGGTGTGGAGCTTTTTGAGGTAAAAAACCGTTATACAAAAATGGCTTTTGCTAAGGAGCTAGGTTCTATTCTTTCAGGAGGAACAGCACCTATGGTGGCTTCTGCTTTACTTGCGTATTATGGTACTTGGTGGCCTATCGCAACGTATTTTGTATTAACTGCAGGTATAGGTTTTGTGACTACATTTTTTGCGCCAGAAACTAGAGGCAGGGATTTAAATAAAATAGAAGATGCAATATGAGACTTATCTTAGACACGGATATAGGCAATGCTATTGCGGGAGCAAATACTGATGATGGTTTAGCGCTTGCTTTGATTTTGGCATCTAAAGAAATCAAACTTGAAATGCTAAGCACGGTTTGTGGTAATGTTCCAAGCCTTGTTGCCTATAGTGTGGCTAAGGATTTATTTAAACGTTTAAATTTAAATATTCCTGTTTATTTAGGAGCGAATGAAGCCCTAAAAGAACCAAGTAAAGCTTGGCGTCAAAGACTTGATGAAAGTGTAAAAAATTTTAAACTTGAATATCTTTGGGAAAATATAAAAAGTCCCGAAATTTTAGAAAATATAAATCCTGATGCGATTTTTAAAATGGGTGAGTTGGTGAGTAAAAATCCTAAAGAAATTTCTATTTGTGCGATAGGACCTTTGACAAATATCGCTATGACTATGAAAATTTTTAAAGATTTTGATATAAATCTTAAAGAGCTTTTTATTATGGGCGGTAGTTTTGATATGCCTTATTATACTAAAGATACAAATTTTGGTTTCGATCCTGAGGCGGCTAGTATAGTGTTAAATTCAAGAGCTAAAATTACACTCGTACCTTATAATGTAACCATGCAGACTTTATTGACTCATGAGGATTTAAAAGAGTTGCAAGCTAAGAATATTTTATGCGATTTTATCGTTGAAACTTTAGGTGTTTGGATTGATTATGCCTCTAAAACACGTGGTACAAAGGGAACTTGGATACATGACGCTTTAACGATAGCTTATGCATTAGATTCTAGTATTGCAGATTTTGATGAGTGTTATGCTGATGTTATTTGCGATAGTTCTTTGGCAAGAGGTATGAGTTGGCGTTGCTTTAAAGAACCAAAAATGAGTATGGGGGTGGATTTAAGCACTAAAAATTGTGTTAAAATTTTAAAAAATGTAGATAATACAAAGCTTTTAAAACTTATAAAAGAGAGGCTTTTAAAAGGAGTTTGCTATGAAAATTATGAAAGCATAACGACTTAATTTTCCAAGTAAGATAAAAAATATAGTTTTTAAAAAAGAATATTTCGCAAAACCAAGTCCTAAGGCAAAAAGATCTCCCACTAAAGGTAAAAAAGTAAAAAAAGCAAATATACTTCCAAATTTAGCAAAATTAGCATTGAAATTTTCTAATTTTTTTAAGGATTTGCTAAAGTATTTTTCTAAAATTTTTTGCTTACCAAGATAAGCCAAGCCATAAGTACTTAAACTTCCTAAGGTATTACCCAAAGTGGCTACGATAAGCACTAAATTTGGATTAAAATCAAGTTTTATAAAGCCTAAAACAAAGGCTTCACTTGCTAAGGGTAATAGTGTGCTTGAAAGAAAACACACTATAAAAAGTCCTAAATAACTTATATCATTATATAAAAAATCAAACATAAAATTATGATTTTTGTGTATTTTTAAGCTCTAAGTCTAGATAATATCCTGTGTAAGAACGGGTTTTTTTGTGTTCTTTAGCGACTTTTTCCACGCTTCCTGTGCTTATAACTTTTCCACCTTTAACTCCGCCTTCAGGCCCCATATCGATAATATAATCAGCATTTTTAATCACATCTAAATTATGCTCTATTACAAAAACCGAATTTTTAAGATCAACCAAATGTTGTAAAACTAAGATGAGTTTATTGACATCTTCAAAATGCAGTCCTGTTGTAGGTTCATCAAGTATATAAAGCGTTTTTCCTGTATCGCTACGGCTTAGTTCTTTAGCAAGTTTGATTCTTTGTGCTTCACCTCCACTTAAGGTGGTGGCATTTTGTCCTAGGGTTAGATAGTCTAAACCCACTTTTACTAGAGTGTCTAATTTTTGCTTGATTTTAGGAACGGCTGTAAAAAATTCACACGCTTCTAAAACACTCATATTTAAAATTTCACTGATATTTTTGCCTTTATATTTGATTTCTAGAGTGGCATCATTGTAGCGTTTGCCCTGACAAGTATCACAAACTACCATAACATCAGGTAAAAAATGCATTTCTATTTTGATTTCTCCATCTCCGCTACACTTCTCACATCTTCCACCCTTGACATTAAAAGAAAAGCGTCCTGCTTTATAACCACGCATTTTAGCTTCTTTAGTGGCGGCAAAAAGATTTCTGATTTCATCCATAGCGCCTGTATAGGTGGCAGGATTTGAACGTGGTGTGCGTCCAATTGGGCTTTGATCAAGATAAATGACTTTATCAAGTTTTTCAAGTCCTTCTATTTGCACCCCACCAAGTTTTTTAACTTTTTTAGCGCGGTTTAATTCCTCTTGTGCAAAAGGAAGTAGGGTTTGAAGTATCAAAGAACTTTTTCCAGAACCTGAAACTCCTGTTATAGCGACTAAATTTTGTAAAGGAAATTTTACGCTTAAATCTTGAATATTGTTAATATTTACATTTTTAAGCTCTAGCCATTCTTTTTGTGCTCTGTTTTGAAGTTGTGAAATTTGTTTTTTACCATTCATATAAAGTGCAGTTTCGCTTTTGCTTTTTAAAAGTTCTTTATAAGTTCCACTAAATACAACCTCACCTCCAAATTTTCCTGCTTTTGGGCCAATATCTACAATAAAATCTGCTTCTTCTATAGTCATTTTATCATGCTCTACGACAATTAGGGTATTGCCCTTTTGTTGTAAATTTCTTAAAGTTTTAATCAGTTTTGCAGTATCTCTTTCATGAAGTCCTATGCTAGGCTCATCTAAGACATACATCACTCCGCTTAAACCACTGCCAATTTGTGAAGCTATGCGGATTCTTTGTGCTTCACCCCCACTAATCGTTCTTGCATCGCGCCCTAAGGAAAGATAACCTAGCCCCACATCATACAAGAAAAACAATCTTTCGTTGATTTCTTTTAGGATAGGTTTAGAAATAAGTTTTTGTTGCTCGCTTAAATAAGAAAAATTTTTCGCATCTGCAAAAAAGGCCGTACTATCTTCTATGCTCATATCTAAAATTTCGCCCAAGCCTTTTTTGGCTACTTTCACGGCTAAACTTTCGGGTTTTAAACGATGCCCACTGCAGTCTTTACAAATTTTTTCACTCATATATTCGGCTAAATCTTTTTCATCTTTTAGCATTTCATAAGCCATTTTAACTACGCCTTCAAAGGTGCGTTTTAGACGATTTCTTTTCCAAAGAAATTCTATGGTTTTGGCATTACCATACAATACAAGGCGTTTTTGTTCTTCGCTTAATTGCATAAAAGGTATTTTGATAGGAATTTCATTTTGTTCGCAAAAGGCGATTAGGAATTTATAATAATAACTTTTGTTAAAACCATACATGATTTTAACAGCACCATTTTCGAGGCTTAAATTTTCATCGATAATTTTTTTCATATCTAAAGTATAACGAATGCCAAGTCCATCACAAGCTTCGCATGCTCCTTTTGGAGAATTAAAAGAAAAGCTTAAAGGTTCAAGTGGAACAAAGGAAATTTTACAATCAAAACAAGCACAGTGTTCGCTAAAATGATAGTGTTTATTAAGGTTTATTTCCTCATGATTTAAAACTTCTATTTCTATTTCTCCAAAGCTTTCTTGTAAGCCTTTTTCTATATCGCTTGCAAGACGAGAAAGTAAATCTTCTTGAATTTCAAGCCTATCTATGACAAGTTTAATGGTGTGTTTTTTGGTTTTGGCCAGTTCAATTTCTTCATCAAGTCTTACCAAAACTCCATCGATTTGAGCTCTTACATAGCCTTTGTTGCGTAAATTTTCAAGCAAATCTGCATAAGTTCCTTTTTTTTCTCGTATGAGTGGGGCGTAGATGATGATTTTTGCACCTTTTGGAAATTTTAAAATTTCACTGACTATATCACTTGCACTCATAGATGAGATTTTTTGTCCGCATTGATGACAATGTTGAATGCCAACTCTTGCGTATAAAAGTCTTAGATAATCATAAATTTCAGTGATGGTTCCTACAGTAGAGCGTGGATTTTTAGAAGTGGTTTTTTGATCTATAGCAATGGCTGGAGTTAAACCTTCGATTTTATCGACATCAGGTTTGCCTACCTTATCTAAAAATTGTCTAGCATAAGCGCTTAAACTTTCTATGTAACGGCGTTGTCCTTCAGCATAAAGAGTTCCAAAAGCAAGGGTTGATTTTCCACTTCCACTCAGTCCTGTAAAAACAATGAGTTTGTTTTTGGGAATTTCAAGGTGGATATTTTTTAGGTTATTTTCTCTTGCACCAATGATTTTTATGGTATCGTTCATAGTCTTTCCTAAACATTAAATAAATTTAAGATTTTAGCATAATAATATTAAAAGAACTTGGATAAATCCAAGTTAAAAATTTATAAGATTTAGCTTATTAAGTAAAGAGTGGGTGGTTCCAAGTATTGATAAGGCATATACGCAAAGTAAAATTTTTCTATGAGCTGAAATATGCATTTTTTCTATGATTTTAATTCCTATAAAAACTCCAACCATAGAAGCTATACCTACTAGTATTCCTTTATGAATAACTTCAGAGTCTATAACTCCAGAATTTGAAAAAGATATAATACCAGAGACTGAAGCAAAAATAACAAAAAACAAGGATAAAGAAACAACTTTTTTACTATCATAGCCTAAAAAATAAGCTAAAATCGGAGCAATTAAAAGTCCACCACCAATTCCCAAAGAAATAGCAAAAATACCAGTAAAAGCTCCAGCAATAAATAAAATGACATTTTTTACCCAAACGCTTCTTTGATTTTGCACAATGTTTTCTTTAATTCCAAAAGCATATTTGATAAAAAATATACAACTTACTGCTAAAAATACACTAGTAAGAGCTACATCACTTAAAGCTTTTAAAAGCATTCCGCTAAAGCTTGCTCCTATGAGTCCTCCAAAACCTATCATAATACCATCTTTAAGATTTAGATTTTTTTTCTTATAATTAATATAAGAGCCAAAAACTGCTGCAAAAATCATTTGCAATACTGAAATTCCGATAGCATGGTGAGCACTTGCTCCAAGTGCGAACATAGAAGGAACGATAATCATACCTCCACCAATGCCAAAAAGTCCAGAAGCAATACCTGAAATGATTCCTATGATTAGATAAGGTAAATCTGTGATTTCCATAGCTTTTCCTAAAAAATATTAAATATTTCAAATACGGAATAATTTTATCTTATTAAGCTAAGTATTATCTTAGTTTTTTATAACAATAGAATATTTTTTGGTAACTTTAAGCATCGTAAAAATGTTTCAAAATATTATAAAATATAAAGATTTTATAATATTTATTTTAAATTTAAAGCAAAATTTATATTTATTGATTAAAATTAATTTAGACTTTAAAAATTTTCATAAAAGTCTTAATTTTTGAAATATTTTATAAGAAAGGTAAAAGATGAGTGAAAATGATTTTTTTAGTAATTCTTTGATTTTAAAACTTACACATACTCTTCGCTCTTGGCGTTTCTAAACTTCTTTTTATCTAAATTTTTTCTTTAATATTATTTTAATTTATTTTTTAAAAAAAGGTTTATTATGTTTGTTAAAAATGTAAATTTTTATTACAGACAAATCCTTGAAAAATTTGAAAATTCTTATTTTGCAGAGGATTTGACTAAGGTAATTATAGGGATTGATTGTGATTATTTAGATGCTAATGAATTATCATTTAGCGAGTTTAAGGCAAAATATTATGAAGCTTTAAGCAAGAATAAAATTTGCGACTTTGCTGGATTTTTTGGAGTTTTTAGTGCAAATTTTGTATCTTTGTTTGAAAAAATTCCACTTTCTTCTAAGAAAAATTATGATTTTCCTTTATTTTTATTTGCCAATGCTAAAGCTTATTTGATTTATGAGAAAAATAGCAAGATGTTTTTTAAATTTGGTGCTTCAAAATATTTTGAATATTTAAAAGATGATATTGAACCAATGAAAAAGAAACAAAAAAATGATTTTGAAATTTTAAACTCTTTAGAAGATGAGAAAAATGATTTTTTAAAAATGTGTGAAAAAGCTAAAGAATATCTTTTAAGTGGAGATATTTTTCAAGTGGTCTTAAGTAAGCAACTTTGCATCAAGCATCAAGTAAATGCTTTTGATTATTATGAGAGTTTAAGTGTTTTAAATCCAAGTGCTTATATGTTTTATTTTCCAAGCAAATATGGCGTTGTTTTAGGTTCTTCTCCAGAGTTTTTATTAAAAATTAAAAAAAGAGAGATTTATTTAGCCCCTATTGCAGGAACTAGAAATTTGGAAAATAACTGTGATCTTTTAGCTTTAGAAAAAGATCTTTTAAGTGACGAAAAAGAACTTAGTGAACATAAGATGCTTGTAGATTTAGCAAGAAATGATGCTTCTAAATTTGGCACTCAAACAAGAGTGGAAAATCTTTTTTCTATTATTAAAAATAAATTTGTAATGCACATAGTGAGTGAAGTGTATGCCAATATGAAAGAAGATGCGAGTATTTTTGATGTGATTGAAGCAGTTTTTCCAGCAGGAACTTTAAGCGGAGCTCCTAAAATAAGAGCTTTAGAGATCATTAGTGAGCTTGAAGATTGCGATCGTGGAATTTATGGTGGTGCAGTAGGATTTTTAAATTTTAACGAAGACATAACTTTAGCGATTTTAATTCGTTGCGCTTTTTTTACTCAAGATAAGGCTTATTTGGCAAGTGGGGCGGGTATTGTTTTGCAAAGTGAGAGTCAAAAAGAATATGCAGAAATTTGTGCTAAACGCAAGGCGCTTTTGGTAGCTTTTGAAAATTTAAAAAAGGAAAATCAATGATACTTTTAATTGATAATTATGATTCTTTTGTTTTTAATGTTAAAAGCATGTTAGAACAACTCAGCAATGATGAAATTTTAGTAAAAAGAAATGATGAAATTTCGCTGAGCGAAATTAAAAATTTAAATCCTACTCATATTATTTTAAGTCCTGGTCCAAAGCATCCAAGTCAAAGTGGGATTTGTCTTGAAATTTTTAAAGCAAGGCTTAATATCCCTGTTTTGGGAATTTGTTTGGGACATCAAGCTTTAGCTTTGGCTTTTGATTCTTTAGTGGTTAAAATGCAAGAGCCTATGCATGCAAAAAATTCTTTGATAAAACAGTGCAGGGAAAATGAATTATTTTCTAACTTGCCTTCAAATTTTAGCGTGATGCGTTATCATTCTTTAGAGATTAAACAGCTTGGTGATGAGCTTGAAATTTTAGCCCTTGATGAAAAGGGTGTGATTATGGCTTTGGGGCATAAAAATTTACCTTATTATGGTGTGCAATTTCACCCTGAAAGCTATTTTAGTGAATATGGCTTACAACTTTTTTTTAATTTTTTAAAACAAGATATAAAAAAATCACAAAAACAAGAAAATCCTCTAAGTTTTTATTTGCAAAAAATGAGTGAAAATCATTTTTTGCAAAGCGATGATTTTGAGCAAATTTGTAAGATTATTATGTCTAAAGATTATGAAATTTTACAAGTAGCGGCTTTATTGATTTTAATCACTGAAAAGTCTTTAAACGAAAAATCTTTAAGTGCTTTTGTAAGACAAATTTTAAGATATTCTCAAACTTTTAGTGATGAGAGTGAGATGATTGATATTTGTGGAACAGGTGGAGATGGTTTTAAAAGTATCAATGTTTCTACGACTAGTGCTTTTATTTTAGCAGCTTTAGGAGTAAAAGTAGCCAAACACGGAAATCGTGCCATTTCAAGTTCTAGTGGAAGTACAGATGTGTTAGAAGCTTTAAGTATAACTACTCCAAATACTTTAGAATCAGTTTTAAAACAACTAAACAATCAAGGGCTTAGTTTTTTACATGCTCCATTTTTCCATCCTTTAGTAGGAGAACTTAAAGAGATTAGATCAAGGCTTGGAGTAAGAACGGTTTTTAATGTTTTAGGTCCTTTATTGCACCCTAATTTAAAGTTAAAATATCAACTTATGGGAAATTATCACGCACCTGTGCATAGGCTTTTGATAGAGGTTTTAAAAAATTTAGGACGCAAAAAAGCTTTAGTGGTAAGAGGAAATGATGGTATGGATGAGCTTAGTATTTGCGATGAAAGTAAAATTTATGAACTTTGTGAAGGAGAAATTTTAGAGTATTCTATCTGTCCTGAACAATTTGGTTTTAAAAGAGCTTTTCATAGTGAAATCATAGGGTCTAGTGCATATGAAAACGCTAAGGATTTAAAAGATATTTTAAGTGGTAAAATGCAAGGGGCAAAATTTGATTTAGTAGTTTTAAATGCTATGTTTGCACTTTATACAGCCAATAAAGCAAGTTCGCCTTTAGTGGCTAAAGATATGATTTTAGAAGCCATTTATTCAGGTAAGGTTATAGAGTATTTTAAGGAGTATCAAGCTTATGTTAAAGCTTAAAATTTGTGGCATTAAAGATGAAAAAAATGCCAAAGATTTAGCTTTTTTAAATATTGATTTTTTTGGACTTATTTTTGCTAAAAGTCCAAGAAGAGTGAGTTTAGAACAAGCAAGAAATTTGAGTGCAATTTTTCATGAAAAAGATAAAAAAGTTGTCGGTGTTTTTGTAGATGAAAATTTAGAACAAATTTTAAGATGTATTAAAGAAGCTAAGCTTGATGGAGTACAAATTTATCGCACTATTACCAAAGAAGAATTTGAAATTTTAAAGGTGCAAAATGTTTTTGTATGGCAGGTGATAAGTGTGGAAGATAGTTTAGATTTAAAAAGTGAAATTTTTGCTGATTTAGTGCTTTTTGATGCTAAGGGAATTTTAAAGGGCGGTAATGGAATAAGTTTTAATTGGACTTTATTAAGTTCTTATACTAAAGATTTTGCATTAGCTGGAGGCATAGGTTTGGACAATATTCATAAGGCTGTAAAAACAGGAGCTAAAATTTTAGATCTTAATTCAAAACTTGAAGATGAAAAAGGCTTAAAAGATATCAACAAAATAAAACAAATTTTAAAGGAGCTGAAAAAATGAAAAAAGCATATTATGGGGATTTTGGTGGGCAGTTTTTGCCTGAAAGTGCAATGTTTGCTTTAAATGAGCTAGAAGGTGCTTTTTTGAAATTTTCTAAAGATAAACTCTTTAAAAAAGAATTAAACGAGCTTTTAAAAACTTATGTGGGGCGTCCTACTCCGCTTTATTTTGCTAGAAATTTAAGCAAAAAATATCAGCATGAAATTTATTTAAAACGCGAGGATTTAAATCATACTGGAGCACATAAAATCAATAATGCCATCGCTCAAGCCCTTTTAGCAAAAAAAATGGGAAAGAAAAAAATCATAGCAGAAACAGGAGCAGGTCAACACGGACTTGCAACAGCCACTGCAGCAGCACTTTTAGGACTTGAATGTGAAATTTACATGGGAGCAACTGATGTACAAAGACAGGCTTTAAATGTTTATAAAATGGAGCTTTTGGGTGCTAAAATTCATGCAGTACAAAGTGGGCTTAAAACTCTAAAAGAAGCTACTACTGCGGCTATTCAAGCTTGGGTTGGAGATATTAAAAATATTTTTTATGTGGTTGGAAGTGCGGTAGGTCCTTATCCTTATCCTAAAATGGTAACGCATTTTCAAAGCATTATAGGAAAAGAATGCAAAATGCAACTTCAAAAACTCAATAAAAAAGTAGATTATATTATTGCAGCTGTTGGGGGTGGAAGCAATGCAGCAGGAATATTTTATGATTTTATCAAAGATGAAAATGTTAAACTTATAGGTATTGAAGCAGGGGGGCTTGGCATCGATACACCTTATCATGCAGCGACTTTAAATAAGGGAAAAACAGGCATTATTCACGGTATGAAAACCAAGGTTTTACAAGATGATTTAGGCAATATCTTGCCTGTGCATAGTGTTTCTGCAGGGCTTGATTATCCAGGAATTGGTCCTTTGCATGCTTTTTTATTTGAAAGTAAAAGAGCGCAATATCATGCTATAAGTGATGAAGAATGTATGCAAGCTTTAAAATTACTTTGCAAAGAGGAAGGTATTATTGCAGCGATTGAAAGTTCGCATGCTTTAGCGTTTTTAGAAAAACTTTGTCCAACTTTAAAAAAGAAAAGCGTGATAGTAGTAAATCTTTCAGGTAGGGGAGATAAAGATATGCAAATGATTAGAGATTATAAAAAAGGGGTGATTTATGGTTGATTTTAGAAAATTTTATAAAGAAAATGCAAATGTGGCTTACACGGTTTTAGGTTATCCAAATCTTCAAACAAGTGAAGCTTTTTTGCAAAGATTAGATCAAAGCCCTATTGATATTTTAGAACTTGGTGTTGCTTATAGTGATCCTATTGCCGACGGTGAGATTATTGCAGATGCGGCAAAAATAGCTCTTGATCAAGGTGTAGATATTTACAATGTTTTTGAGCTTTTAGCTAGGATCAAAACTAAAAAAGCTTTGATTTTTATGGTTTATTATAATCTAATTTTTTCTTATGGCTTGGAAAAATTTGTGAAAAAAGCAAAATCTTTAGGGATTTGTGCTTTGATTGTACCTGAATTAAGTTTTGAAGAAAGTGATGATTTGATTAAAGAGTGTGAAAGATATAATATAGCTTTAATCACGCTTGTAAGCGTTACAACCCCTAAAGAAAGGGTTAAAAAGTTGGTAAAACATGCTAAAGGTTTTATTTATTTATTAGCAAGCATAGGTATTACAGGTACAAAAAGTGTCGAAGAAGCAATCTTACAAGATAAAGTAAAAGAAATCAGATCTTTTACAAATTTGCCTATTTTTGTAGGTTTTGGCATTCAAAATAATCAAGATGTAAAAAGAATGAGAAAAGTTGCTGATGGAGTGATTGTGGGAACTAGTATAGTAAAGTGTTTTAAACAAGGAAATTTGGATATAATAATGAAAGATATTGAAGAAATTTTCAAAAAATAAAATTTTAAAACATATTTTTATTTTATATTTACTATAATTTTAAATTAAGTTTTTTATAAAGGTGGTAGCTATGTTAAAGATTCTTGAGTATTCCATCACTCATTTTTGCGAGCATATCTTAAGACTTCGCATTGAAGCAGCTCAAGATATAAGCGGTGAACTTTATGGAGCGAGTATTCCTATCATGGGCAAAAGCGAAGGAGAATGTAATTTTTATTTATTTTTTCCAAAAGAATTTTTAAAAAAAATTGCAGAAATTTTAATTAATGATGAAAAATTTAAAGAAGATGACTGGTGCGATTTAACTAAAGAATGCGCCAATCAGATTATAGGTTATGCTAAAAATTTGTTAAATGATGCCAAGGGTGATGACGAGTATAAACTCGGAATTCCCGAATATTTAGGAAAAGTTGATTTTTCTGAAATAGTTCTAGATGAAGCTTTAACTTATAAATTTGAAAATTGTTATTTTAGAATAGGATATTGCAAATAATGAGCGATGATATAGAGTTTAACATTCATCATGGGCTTTTACAATCTTATGAAGATATCTTAGATATTACAGTAGATTTTGTAAGCGAGCTTGGAACTACAAATATGAGTGTAGCGGAGCTTTTAAAACTTGAAGTAGGCTCGGTTATTGATCTTGAAAAGCCTGCTGGAGAAAGCGTTGAGCTTTATATCAATAAAAGAATTTTTGGCAAAGGCGAGGTTATGGTTTATGAAAAAAATCTCGCTATAAGAATTAATGAAATTTTGGATTCTAAGACTGTGCTTCAATACTTTAAAAAAGAAATTTAAATGAGATTGCTAGTATTATTTTTTTTAATTTTACCTTTATATAGTGTTGAGTTGATTAGTTATAATATCTACGATAGAAATGACCGAGTAGATTTAATGCTTTCTTTTGATAATGCTTATAATGGCAAGATTTCTCAAAAAAAAGAAAAAAATTTAACTCTTTTAACTTTTAGTGATTTAACGTATTCTAAAGATGAATTAAAAGAACTTAACTCTCAACTTGTAGATAAAATTAGTATTAGTTCTAAAAATAATAATACCTATATTATGCTACAAAACAAACAAAATATTAATTTAGAACTTAGCTCTATCAATGATAAATTTGGAGTAAGGATACGAGCTATAGAGCAAGGGAAAGCAAATATCGAATCTGTACCTACAACAACTGCGAATAATTCTCAAGAATTAATGCCTAAACCAAAAAGTACAAGTTTAGAAGGGTATGATTATACAAATTATATCTTAGTAATGCTGATTTTAGTTATTTTGTTAATAGTGCTTTGGTGGTTTAAAAAGACTATGGTTTATAAAAATAACAATGTTTCTAGAGATTTTACTATGATTTTTCAAAGATTTTTAGATAAAAATAATCAACTTGTTGTTTTTGATCACGCTAATAAACGTTATACAATGATAATAGGTAATTCCAATGTGCTTTTAGAAAGTGTTGAAATTCCAGAGGAACAAACAATAAAACATACAGAAAAAACAGAGAAAAATTTTGATTCTTTTTTTGAAGAGAATAAAAAAAGAATTCAAAATCTTATAGAGCAGCGTCAAAAAGGTAAAAAATCTTAAATTTTTTGATTGATTGCTAATGCTATGGTAGCTGGTTTTGCAATTTTTTTGAGCTCATCTTTGGGTAAATTAAGAATTTTGTTTTCTTGATATATATAAAGAGTATTATTTGCAAAAGCAAAATCAATCTTATCTTCATTTGTGCTTAAAGTTTTAGCTAGGCACAAAATAAAATTAAGCCATGAAATGGTATGAATATTGGGTAAAAGTTGCTTATAGGGTTCAAGATTATAAGGATTAACTTTTTTTCCATTAAGCTTAATAATGCTAGCAATTAAAGCTTTTTCTTTATGTGAAAATCCATAATTTAATCCACCTAGTACAAAATGAGCAGAGTGTTCATTAGCAAAATAGAAATTTAAATATTCTCCAATATGGCATAATTTAGCAGCATTTAGTAAAGTATGCTTATAGTTATCGTTAAGTTTATGAAGATTTTTAAGGGTTGTAAAAATTTGCAGAGCAAAATGTGGAGTTTTATTTTTTTGTTTTGATTGTAAAAATTTATCTTGTAAACATTTTAAGCTAGGATTAAAATTTGGTGGAAAAGTGATTTTAGGACGAAGTAAATCTTGCAAATAAACTCCTTCTCTGATTCCAACCCCACTCGTGATAACTTGTTTGGCTTTTATTTTTTCCGCAATCTTCAAAAAAATAAATATACCCTCTTTAATGGTATCAAAACGATCCTTTTTTATGCCAAAATTGATTAAAGAGTCTAAGCTTGAATTAAAAATTTTTAAAATATGTCCTTTTTCTTCATCTAGCATATAGCGAAAATCATGTAAATTTTTCAGTGGATAGGAATTTTTTTGCATGATGGAATTAGATATTGCTCTTAAGCTTCCACCTATTGCAATAAGGTTTTGATTGCAAAATTCTTTAGGAATTTGTTCTAAAATTGGTTTTATAAATTCTTCTAAAGAATCCATTTTTCCAGTATCATAGAACAATTCTTTTAGCCTAACAGTGCCAATATCAAGAGATATGCAAGAAATAATTCTATTATTTTTTATTAAACACAATTCACTAGAACCACCACCTATGTCTAAAGTGGTTCCATCCTTAAAAGGACTTAATAAATTTAAAGCCGCAAGACCACCTAAGTAACTTTCGCTTTTTCCATCTATACAGCGTATATTTAAAGACAGATTATCTTTGATTCTTTTAATAAAATTTTTTGAATTTGGGGCATCTCTTAAGGCTGATGTGCCTACTATAAATATTTTTTTGCACTTATGCTTTAAAGCGCATTGTTTGAAAAAAGCTAAGGCATCTTCGGCTCTTTGCATGGCTTCTTCTTGGAGAATTTTGCCATTATTATAAGCATTTTCTCCAAGTCTTACTTTGCGTTTGTATTCGCAAGTTGTATAAAAACCATATCTAGAAGTTTTTTCAAAAATCACCATTCTAATGGAGTTTGAGCCAAGATCAACAACGGCTGTTTTTTTTGCCATTAAAATTCTCTATCTCTATGTTTGAGTTTTAATTCTTCTATAGTTTCTACATTATCAGGATCAGGAATGATACATTCATATGGGCAAGCAACAATACAGGCAGGCTCTGAAAAATCATTAACGCACTCTGAACAAAGATCAGGGTCTATTACATAAATTGGACTATTTTCATAAATAGCTTCATCAGGACATTCTTCTCTGCAAGCATCACAACATACGCAGTCTTTTGTAATTAAAAGAGACATCATAACCTTTCAAAAATTTAAAAAATAATTTTAGTTTATACAATAACCAAACTTAAATAAAATATAAAAATAGAAATAAAGATAAATTTTTTGCACCGAAGGTGCAAAATTGTTAAGATTTTTTAGGGAAGCAGAAACGGTATCCTCTACGACGAACTGTTTCTATGGTAGATATATTTAATGGTTTATCCATTTTTTGACGAATTTGATTGATAGCTACTTCGATAACATTTGGAGTTACTAGCTCAGGTTCTTCCCAGATGGCATCTAAAAGTTGTTCTTTGGATACAATTTGATCCGAATGTCTTGCTAAGTGCGTTAAAACTTCAAAAGGTTTTCCTTTAAGTTCTATATCTTGACCTTTATAAGTAATTTTTTCTTCATCTGGATCAATAACTAAGTCTTCAATTTTAATAACATTGGTTCCGCCAAGTCTTAGTCTTGCTTCAATTCTTGCGAGTAGAATATCAAAATCTAAAGGTTTTTTAACAAAATCATCAGCTCCAGCTTTCAAAGCTTTGATTTCTGTTTCTTTGTCTGTTTTTGAAGACATAATCATAACTGAAGTTCTTGGAGATTTATGTTTAATGGTATTAACAAGTTCTGCTCCATCTCCATCAGGTAAAGTCCAGTTTGCTAAAACTAAATCATAATGTCTAATGCCGATAAAGTATTCTCCATCTTTAAAATTTTCAGAAGAATCGGTTTGATAACCAAATTCATTAAGATTGTCTATAATTGTTTTATTTAGGCTAATCTCATCTTCTATAACTAAAATTCTCATTTGTTCTATCCTTATTAAGAAAAATTTAAAGAATTATATCATAGCTTAAGTAAATGTTTAGATATCTTTAAAAAAAAATTAATATTTTTTTTTCAATTTAACCCCAACTGTAGCATTTTTTATTATATGGGGTTTGAAAATTTTTATGTTAAGATTGGTTAAATTAGGAAAATCTTTTTTTAAATTTAAGCTTACAAAGTCTAAAGACTCTTCAAGGGTGTAAAATTCTTCTTTTTTATACCATGTTTTAATTTTGGTAATTACCTCTGCATAATTTAAAAATTCATTTGCTTTAGCTTTAAGCTTGATAATAATTTTTTGTTTTTTTCTTCTTTCGAAATCTAATATACCAATGATACACTTAAAGTGAAATTTTATTTTTATATGACTTTGCATTCTTCTTTAAAAATCAATCTTTTAATATTAGGTAGATGTTTATATACTATAATAAAAGCGATAATGAAAACGGGTGCATGTGTATGAATTTCTAAGTCATAATTAAATATAAAAGAACTTATAACAAAAGCAAGTAACGCTGCTAAAGAAGCTAGCGAAGATATTTTAAAAATTTTTCCAATAACTACCCACACAATAAATGCTGTAAGCACTTCCAATGGAAGTAAAACTATCATAGCGCCTGCTCCTGTTGCTATGCCTTTCCCTCCTTCAAATAACAAGTAAATTGAAAAACAGTGTCCAAAAATAGCCAAAACTGCGACGCTCCAAAGCAAAGCTTGATCATAATGAAGAAATTTCAAGATTAGTAAAGGAATAGCTGCTTTTGCAAAATCTAAAATTATTGTAGCAATGGCAAGTTTTTTTGCTAGTTTGGGATTTTTTTCTTTTACTACTCTTAAAACATTGGTTGCCCCTATACTTTTTGAACCTTCTTTTTTGATATCAGTTTTAGCAAAAAATTTAGCTAGGATTAGCCCAAAAGGGATTGAACCTAAAAGATATATAAAAGCGTAAATTATTAAATTTTCCATAATATCCTTTTCAAATCATCTTAAAATTTTAAGATTTATAACTAAAAATTATATCTTATGAAAATAAATAAACAAAAATAATTTTTATAGGATAAAAATAGTATTAATTAATTGTAAATATTTTTTAATAATATTTATTTTTATTTAAGCTCTAAATGATTATTATTTTATTTTAATTTATCTTTAATAGGAGTTTGTAAATGAAAGTAAAATCATTGCTAATCGCATCCTTAGTTGCTTTTTCAAGCTTAAATGCTGCAAGTCTTATAGATGAAGCTAAAAATTCAGGTCTTGTTGCCTTGCCAAAAGATCAAAAAGGCGTTGATGAAATTTTAAAACAAAATGGAGTAAAGGCTAGTGAATTTACTCTTGAAAAAGCAGAGCTTGGCAAAAAGCTTTATTTTGAACCACGTCTTTCAAAAAGTGGTATCATTTCTTGTAATACCTGTCATAATGTAGGACTTGGTGGAACAGATGGAATCAGTGCTGCAGTGGGTCATAAATGGACAGCAAATCCTCATCATTTAAATTCACCAACAGTTTATAATGCGGTTTTAAATAATACTCAATTTTGGGATGGTCGTGCAGGAACATTAGCCGATCAAGCTAAAGGTCCAATCCAAGCCGATCCTGAAATGGCAACTCCTGCTAAACTCGCAGTAGAAAAAATTTCATCATTGCCTGAATATGTGAGTGAGTTTAAAAAAATCTATGGCAAAAGCGGTGTAAATTTTGACAATATTGCTGATGCAATTGCAAATTTTGAAAGAACTTTAATCACTCCATCTCGTTTTGATAAATTTTTAGAAGGCGATGAAAAAGCTTTAACAAAAGAAGAGCAACAAGGTTTAAAACTTTTTATAGATAAAGGTTGTGTAGCTTGTCATAATGGTGTGAATTTAGGTGGCAATATGCAAGCGTTTGAAGTTGCTGGTAAATATAAATTTGCAAATTTAGGCGATTTTAAAGGTGATGCAAATGGTATGGTAAAAACTCCAACTTTAAGAAATGTTGCTGAAACTGCTCCATATTTTCATAATGGTGCGATTTGGAATTTAAAAGATGCTATTAAGGAAATGGGTAGTGTGCAACTTGGCATTAAAATTTCTGATAAAGAGGCAAAAAGCATTGAAACTTTCTTAAAATCTTTAACAGGAACAAAACCAGCAATTGTTTATCCACAACTTCCTATTTCTACTGAAAAAACTCCTAAACCTGAACTATAAGGTTCCAAACAAGCTCTATTTTTAGAGCTTGTTTAAATTTCTTTATCTTAGCTTTGTTATAATTGTCTTTAAATTTTGCTAGAAAGGTTTGCAATGAAACTTTTTGGAACTGATGGAGTTCGTGGAAAAGCGGGTGAATTTTTAGATAGTTTTTTGGCTATGCGTTTAGCAATGGCTGCGGGTATTTATTTTAAAGATAAAAGTATTACTAATAATATCTTAGTAGGAAAAGATACAAGAAGAAGCGGCTATATGATAGAAAATGCTATTGTTTCAGGGCTTACTTCTATAGGATATAATGTTATACAAATTGGTCCTATGCCAACTCCTGCGATTGCATTCTTAACTGAAGATATGCGTTGTGATGCAGGGATTATGATTTCAGCTTCTCACAATCCTTATTATGATAATGGTATTAAATTTTTTGATGCTCATGGAAATAAACTCAGTGAAGATATAGAGAAAAAAATAGAAGAAATTTATTTTGATGATAAGCTTATACAAGCCTCTAAGGTGGATATGGAAAAAATTGGTCAAGCAAAAAGAATTGATGATGTTATAGGAAGGTATATTGTTTCTATTAAAAATTCTTTTCCAAAAGATCTTACTTTAAAGTCTTTGCGTGTGGTTTTAGATGTGGCTCATGGGGCAGCTTATAAGGTAGCACCTACTGTTTTTAAGGAATTAGGTGCTGAAGTTATAGTAATGAGCGATAAACCTAATGGACTTAATATCAATGAAAATTGTGGAGCTTTACATCCTGCAAATTTAGCTGCTGAGGTAAAGCGTTTGCGTGCAGATGTGGGCTTTGCTTTTGATGGTGATGCAGATCGTTTGGTGGTTGTAGATGAAAAAGGCGAAGTGGCTAATGGAGATAGTTTATTAGGGGTTTTAGCACTTTATCTTAAAGAACAAGGTAAATTACAATCAAGTGTTGTAGCTACTATAATGAGTAATGGTGCTTTAAAAGAGTTTTTAAATAAACATGGCATAGAACTTGATACTTGTAATGTGGGCGATAAATATGTGCTTGAAAAATTAAAAGCTAATGGTGGAAATTTTGGTGGAGAGCAAAGTGGGCATATTATTTTTAGTGATTATGCAAAAACTGGAGATGGTTTGATAGCTGCTTTGCAATTTAGTGCTTTAATGCTTTCTAAGAAAAAATCTGCAAGCTCTATTTTGGGTCAAGTCAAACCTTATCCTCAGCTTTTAACCAATCTTAAAATTGCAGAAAAAAAAGATTTAGATAAAATCAAAGGTTTAAAAGAATTAAAAAAAGATTTAGAAAATAAAAATATCAATACCTTATTTCGCTATTCTGGAACAGAAAATTTGATAAGACTTTTACTAGAAGCCAAAGATATTAAGCTCTTAGAAAAAGAAATGAAAAATGTTGTGGAGTTTTTTAAGAAAGCTTTAAATGGCTAAAACTTTTAAATTTATTTTTTATTTTTGGGGTGCCTTTGTTTTGGTTTTTGTCCTTGATCAATGGGTAAAATCCTTAACTTTAGCAGGACTTAGATGGCAGAGTGAATACTTAGATTTAACTTATGCTCTAAATACAGGCGTAGCTTTTTCAATGTTGAGTTTTTTAGAACATAATTTAAAATATTTACATCTTGCTTTAATTGGAGTGCTTTTTATTTATCTTTTTTGGCAAAAAACACTTTTAAAAACTCATAGCATAGCTTTTGGAATGATGCTTGGTGCTGGCGTTTCAAATTTATTGGATCGTTTTATACACGGAGGTGTAGTGGATATGTTTTTTTGGCATAAATGGTTTAATTTTGCTATTTTTAATGTTGCAGATGTCATGATAAATATAAGTGTGGCTTTGATTTTAATACAAGAAATATTTAAAAAAAGGAAAAAAGATGACAGAATGGATTAATGATTATTATTTTTGGATTAAATGGGTGCATTATTTGGCATTTGTTTCTTGGATGGCGGGTCTTTTTTATTTACCTCGTCTTTTTGTGTATCATGCTGAACATAAAGACAATAAAGGTTTTGTCGAGATTGTAAAAATTCAAGAAAGAAAACTTTATTTTTATATACAAACTCCTGCAATGATTGTGACTTTAATCACAGGAAGTTTAATGTTACATGCTCATAAGGAAGTTTTAATGGTAGGTGCGGGTTTTATGCATGTTAAACTTACCTGTGTTACACTTTTGATTATTTTTCATATACATAATTATTATTGTTTAAAAGCTTTAGCAAATGATACTTCTGCTAAAAGTGGGAAATACTTTAGAATTTATAATGAATTCCCAACTATAATGTTTATTATTATCGCTTTAATGATGGTTGTTCGCCCCTTTTAGTTTGTCTCCGCTTTAAATTCCATACTAGCGGAGTTAAGCGGATCAATATTTTCTTTCATGATATCGATATAATCTTTATTTTTAAGACGCTTATCATCTCTAAATACTGCACGCACAAGATCCATTCCTGTGTAAAAATCTTTCATTAAAACCACAAAAAGATATTGACCAAATTCAGTTGCGATTAAAGCATTTTGATCTTTTATGATGGCACCACTTGTTTTAAGCCCTAAAAGTTCTATGAAAAGTTCTTTTTCGAGGTTGCAATTTAGGGTTTTATTAAATTGATCAATTTCTATTTTTCCTGAAAAAATTTCAGTTAAAAAGACATATTTGATAATTTCTTTTTTATCAAAACAAGCTTTGGCTATATTAGCATTTTGTTTTTCTTGTATAAATTTAGCATAATCATTTAGATTAAATGCATTGATTAAAAGCTCCCCATCTAAAAAGCTAAATGCCCCGCTACCTACTCCTAGATATTCATGATGAGAACTAACATATTCGTCATTGAGTTTATTTTTTTCTAAAGAAAAACTCCAACCATTGTTTTGGGTATAGTCTTTAAAAAATTCTCGTATGATTTGATAATAAGCAAATTCATTATCTTTAATGCTTACTCCTAAGCTTTTGGCGATATTATCTTTGGTAAGATTTGATTTCATTAAAGGATAGGTTGTGATTTGTTGCGGGGCTAAATTTTTAGCAATTTCTAAGTCATTTAAAAGTTGTTTTTCGCTTTGTCCTGGAAGATTGAAAATAAGATCTATGCTAAAAATAGGTAAAATTCCTAAAGCTTTTGAAATTTTTTCTTGAAGTTCTTTAGATGAACCAAATTTATTATATCTTACCACTTTTTTTAAAGTTTCATCATCAAAACTTTGAATCCCGCAACTTAAACGATCAATTATACCTTTAAACATAGAAAGCTTATTTGGATCAATATGATTTGGATCGCTTTCGCATGAAATTTCTTTTATATTAAATAACTTTTTACAAAGTTCTAAGGTTTTTAATAATTCCTCTTCATTAATCAGTGTTGTACCACCACCTACATACATGGAGGTAAAATCAAAACCTTTATCTTTCATGATTTTAATTTCTTCTCTAAGATTTTGAAAATATACTTTGGCTAAATTTTCATCATAATAATATTTATGAAAACTACAATAAGGACAAAAGGTATGGCAAAAAGGTACATGAGCATAAAGCATATAGCTTTTGTCTTGTTTTGGAATTTTTTCTTTGGGTTGTTTTAAAAGTTCGACATTGAAACCTTTTTGAAGGGATTTTTCCATCATAGTATGAGAGTATTTTAAAGCTAAATTTTGAAATAAATTCATAAGTGGCCTATATATTAAAATATTTAAGACATAACTTTATCAATTTTTAGCTAAAATAGGAGTAAATTTTTTATTTCTTAAATAAAAAATGGGATTAAGTTTTTAAATTATTTAAAAAGGATATAAAATGGATAAAGCCAAAATTGTTCAAAATTTAAATGCTTTGTTTAAACAAAGAGCAGGGTTTTACTCTTATTTTGATGAAAATATTGCCAAAATCAATAATACTGAAGTATTTGATTTTAAGAATGCTAAAAATTTAAATCCAGAAGAGGTATATAAGCAATTTTATCATTTTGATTATGCTATAAGAAAATTATTGCCTGCTATTTACAAGGCTTATGAAATTACAGATGCAGATTTAGACAAAGATTTTTAATTTATTTAGAGAATAGAACAAACTATTCTCTAAAAGACATATCTAAATTTTTTGATTCTTTTTTTATGTTTTTACTCATATCTTCACTTTGCTCAAATCCTCCACCAAATGCTTTGATTACATCTACTATGGAATTGGCATAAGAATATTTAGTATTATTAAAAGCAACCGCAGCATTAAGCCAATTTTGACGCGCCTCTAAATAATCTTGCAAAGACATTTCTCCTATATCATAGCGTTCTTTAGCAATTTCATAGATTCTTTTATAAGATTGTTCGCTTGCTTGTGCGTTATCGTATTGTAAGCGTATAGTTTTTCTAGCTACTAAAGCATAGCGAATTTCTCCAAAAGCAGTAATCAAAGTATTTTGATAATTTACAAAAGCTTCATCTTTATTAAGCTTAGCTAAATTTACATTTTGGTAAATTTCACCCCAATGAAAAATAGGCAGAGTAAAGTTTCCACCTATATTCCAAGTCTTAGAACCTCCTTTAACCAAGGTATCTAAATCCCCACTTTCAAATCCCAATAATCCTGTTAAAGAAAGGCTAGGTAAGAAAGCCGTGCGAGCTACTCCAACAAGATAATTTTGCTGAGTTAATTTTTCTAAAGAAGAGCCAATATCTGGACGTTGAAGCAAGATGGTGCTTGAAATTCCAGTTGGAATGTCAAATTCTTTAAGATTAAAAACTTGATAGCTTTGATTTTTGTAAAGTATGTCATTTAAATCATTTGAAGTTAAAATTTTTAAAGCTTTAAGGTAATTTTCTTTATTTAATTTTGCTTCATTATATTGTAAAGCCATACTTTCTAAGTTGGCTCTTGCTTGAGCAAGTTCATATTCACCTACAGCGCCAACTTGAAATTTTTCATCATTGATCCTATAAATTTCTTTTGCAGATTCATAAGCTTCTTTAAGAGCATTTTCATTTTCATAAGCATTTACAAGATTAAAATAAGTTTGAACTGTATTTGAAATAACAGAAAGTCTTGCAGCTTCATAATCATACTCACTTGCTTTAAAGCTTGATTTTGAGGCGCGATATGTATCGCGATATTTTCCCCAAAGATCGATTTCATAGCTTAAATTAAGCCCCATTTTAAAATCATTACCGTAACTTACTTCCCCGGTTCGATTGCTTGGAGCATTTATAGCTGTTTTTGCACGATTACCGCTTGCGCTACCATCAAATTTTGGCAACAAACTGCTAAAATCTATACCTAATTGAGCAGCAGCTTGTTCCATGTGTATGAAGGCAAGTTTTAAATCATTATTATTTTTAAGTGCTAAATCAACTACTTTATTTAAATTTTCATCATCAAAGTCTTTCCACCAATTTTTTGTGATAGAGCTATTGTTTTCTTTTTCCCAAGATAAGGCTCCAAGCTTATTATCAATGCTATAGTTTGCTTCGGGAATATTTAAATTTGGACTTAAAGAGCAAGCTGAAATCAAAAGAGTAAAACTTGCTATAGCACTAATTGAAATTATTTTATTCATGAACCTTACCTCTTTTTTTATCTAGCCATTCATTAAAATTTTCTAAAAGATAGAAAAATAAAGGCACAAAGAATATCGCTAAAGTTGATGCTGCGATCATTCCACCAATAAGCCCTGTTCCTAAAGAGTGTCTTGAAGCACTTCCTGCTCCTGTTGCGAAAATCATTGGCAAGACCCCAAAAGTAAATGCCAAAGAAGTCATTATGATAGGACGAAAACGAAGTTTTGCTGCTGCAACAGCTGCTTCAAAAACTCCTTTGCCTTTTTTAAAGCGCTCTTCCATTGCAAATTCTACGATTAAGATAGCATTTTTAGCTGAAAGTCCAATCAAGAGCAAAAGTCCTGTTTGAAAATATATATCATTACTAAATCCTCTTAAATATACCAATAAAAATGATCCAAATACCGCAAAAGGTACAGCTGTTACAACTGCTAAAGGTATAAGCCATCTTTCATATTGGGCAGCTAGAATTAAAAAGACAAATATCATACCTAAAGCAAAAGCATAACTTGCTGTTCCTTTACTAGAAACTTCTTGATAAGCTGATCCACTCCAAGCTATGGAATAATCATCCCCTAAAGTTTCTTTTGCTACTTGAGCAATCGCTTCTATAGCTTGACCTGAAGTATAACCTGGTGCAGGTTGACCTTGAACTTGTGCCGCTGGGAAAAGGTTGAATCGTTTTACATCATCAGGCCCTGAACTTCTTTGTAAAGTTAAGAAAGAATCAAGTGGTATCATTTTTCCATCATTTGATCTTACAAAAATATTTTTTAATGCATCTTGTGTATTTCTAAAATCGCCTTTTGCGCGGATATTTACTTGGAAGTTTTTACCTAGCATAGAAAAATCATTAACATAATAAGTACCTATAGTTGCATTCATCGTGTTAAAAACATCTTGCATGTTAAGATTGTAGTGTTTTAATTTATCTCTATCAATTATAAGCTTGTATTGAGGGAAAGTTGTATCAAGTGTTGTTCTTACTCTTGATAGTTCTTTTCTTTGGTTGGCCGCAGCAACAAGTTTATTTACATCTTTTTGTATTTCATCATAGCTTTTTCCGCTTTTGTTTTGAACATACATTTCAAAACCGCCTGTGATACTTAATCCAGGTATAGGAGGTAAGCCTATAAATACACTTGAGGCATTGCGATCAAAAGCAAATTTTTTATTAAGTTCGGCTATAATTTGATCAGCACTTACATTTCTATCTTTCCAGTCTTGCAAACCTATAAACATTGCAGCGGCATTTTCTTTGAGTGAACTTGTAAAAAGATCAAATCCTATCATAGCCATTGCATCTTTAACTCCATTAGTTTTTAAAACTTCTTGGCTTATGTGATCAACTTCTGAAATTGTTCTATGGAGTGCTGAAGCTGAAGGAAGGTTGATAATACTAATCATTAAACCTTGATCTTCTTCAGGAACTAAAGAATTTGGCACAGCTTTATTAAGATAAAAAATCGCTCCAAGCATAATACAAAAAATTAAAACAAAACGAATGGTTCTTTTTAGAATATATGCTACTCCTGCGCTAAATACAGAGGTGCTCCAATCAAAAAAATCATTAAATTTCTTTACAAATTTAAATGGCTCTCCTTCATTACGTCGCAAAAAGAGTGCGCATAAGGAAGGTGTTAAGGTAAGAGCAACAAAACCTGATATGGTTACAGATATAGCTAAGGTAAGAGCAAATTGTCTTTGAATTTCTCCAACAAAACCTGATATAAAAGAAACTGGTACAAAAACAGCACAAAGCACAAGAACAATTGAAATAACCGGAGAACTAACTTCTTGCATCGCTTGGATAGCAGCATCTTTTACGCTTATTTGTTCATTTTCATGTAAAATCCTATCGATATTTTCTACAACTATGATCGCATCATCTACAACGATCCCTATGGCTAAAACCAAAGCAAAAAGCGTAAGCAAGTTAATACTAAAACCTAAAACATAAAGTCCAGCAAAAGTTCCTAACAATGAAACAGGTACAGCTATCATAGGAATAAGGGTTGCACGGAAATTCTTTAAGAACATATACATAACAATGATAACTAAAATTAGAGCTTCAACAAAAGTTTTAACAACTTCTTTGATTGATTCTATTACAAATTTTGTTGTATCGTAAGGAATTTTATATGTTAAACCTTTTGGGAAATTTTTTGAAAGTTCTTGCATTTTAGCTTGAACAAGTTCTGCTGTATGCAATGCGTTTGCCCCTGATTGAAGATTGATCATAATCGGAACTGCATCATTGCCATTTAATCGTCCTTGTGAGCTGTATTGTTGCGATCCTATTTCCACATCAGCTACATCTTTAAGTCTTAAAAATGATCCATCATCATTTGTTCTTAAAATAATGTTTTCAAATTCACTAGGATTTTGTAGTCTTCCTTGCATAGTGATTGAATAAACATAAGGGGATTTTTGGGTTACAGGTTCTTCGCCAATTTTACCAGTTGCGTATTGGGCATTTTGGTCATTAACCGCAGAAATTACATCAGTAGCTGTGATTCCAAATTTATTTAATAAATCAGGCTTGAGCCAAATTCTTAAAGAATAATTACGATTTCCTATAGCATTTGCATCTCCAACTCCTGGAACCCTTTTTAACTCATCTAACACATTTAAAGTGATATAGTTATATACATCTACTGCACTCATTGAACCATCGCTTGAATACATAGAAATTGCAGCAAGTGTTGTTGAGGAAGTTTTTCTAACTGTTACTCCAAGTTTTTTAACTGCATCTGGCATTTTTGCAGTTGCGGCTGAAATTCTATTATTAACATCTATGGTGGCTTGATCAGGATCTGTACCAATATCAAAATAGACAGTCAAACTCATAGTTCCTGAAGAACTTGAAGTTGAATCCATGTAAATCATATTATCCGCGCCATTGATTGCATCTTCGATAGGACTTGCAACTGTTGAAGCAATGGTTTGTGCATCAGCTCCTGTGTAAGTTGCACTTACTTTAACTGTAGGAGGAGTTAAAGAAGGATATTGTTCTATAGGTAAATTTGTAAGACTTATGACTCCAGCTAAAGAAATGATAATTGCAACAACTGAAGCAAAAACAGGTCTTTCGATAAAAAATTTAGAAAACATTATTGTGCTCCAATTTCTTTAACTTCGCTACCAACTTGAATTTTTTTAAAGTTATCTAAAATGATTTTATCGCCATTTTGCAATCCTTTGTCAATAATGGCGTATTCATTGTTTTGGTAGCTTATATGTACAGAAGATTTTTCTACTTTTCCATTTTTAACAAGAAGAACATAAACATCATTTTGATCTTGTTTAACAGCTATTTGAGGCACTTTAAAGCCATTTTTTTGTATAAAACCTTCTGAAGTAATTGTTGCAAAAGCACCTGGTAAAAGTGTTGAGTTATTGTTATCAAATACGGCTTTGGCTTTTACTGTTCCACTATTAGCATCTATAACCGAATCAATAAAATAAAGTTTGCCTTGAACGGTTTCTCCATTAAGATTTAAATTTGCATGAATGCTGTCTAAGTCCCATTTTCCACTTTGAGTATTGCGGACTAAATTTAGTTTATCTGTATCTGAAATAAAGAAATCTGCGTAAATAGGATTTAAATTTGTAATTCTAACTAGTTCAGTTGTTGAAGCACTTACATAATCTCCTATATTAACTAAAGCATCTCCTACAGTACCATCAAAAGGAGCTTTTATTTCGGTATGATCTAGATCAATTTTTGCATTTGCAAGTTGTGCTCTAGCACTTGCTAGACTAGCTTTTGAATTGTTAAATGTAGCAAGAGAAGAGTCGTATTCCTTTTGAGAGATTGCACTTTTACTAAAAAGAGCTTTAGAACGATTAAAATCCTTGCTTGCATTTTCAAAAGTTGCTCTAGCCATTAAAGCTTGTCCGTAAGCCGAATCAACACTAGCTTTAAATTTATCTTGTTCTATAATAAATAATGTTTGTCCTTTTTTTACCTTATCCCCAGCCTTAAAAAGTTTATTTACTATTACGCCACTAACTTGAGGTTTTATAATAACATCATAATCGCTGACAAGTTTAGCAGGGTAAGTAAAACTAAGTGGTAAATCTTCAGATTTAGCACTCATGGTTGTTACAGGTTGAGGCGGCATTTGTATTTTTGGTGCTTCTTCTTTGCTGCAAGCAGTGAGTAAAAGCACAACACCTAAAGCTAAAATAGTATTTTTTTGAAATAATTTCATGGTTTTGCCTTGAAAAATTAAATTAAAAATTGTAATATTTATTACAAAAATTTTTGGCTAATTATATCTTAATTTTGGTTAATAAAATTATTTTTAAGCTTTGGAGCCATTGATCCCATTTAGAAAAACGTTTACAACAAATTCAACATGTTCTTTTTGTTCTTTTTTATTTTTCAAAGGAGCATTAATTAAAACATTAAGATGATGATAAGGTTCTTTTAACATAGTGCAAAAAAGAACAGCAAGTTTTTCTGCATTTTTTTTCATATAAGAATTATTTTGTTGCTTGAAAAAATCCATAAGTATGTTATAGGAAAAATTTTGTTGATTATTTTCTATCCAATTGGCAAGATGTCTATCTTTGTCATAAACTTGAGAATAGATAATTTTACCAAAAGCTACAGTTTCTGGTTGATTGAAAATTTCTATAAAAGCTAAACCAAAAGAAGTTAAAATTTCTTTTAAAGTGCCATTTTCAATTTCTTGTGTTTTGGAATAAATAAGATGAAAGTGTTTTTTACATATGTCATCTAAAATTTCAAAGAATAGCCCTTCTTTACTTTTAAAACCATCATAAATATTAGAATAAGATCCTCCAGATAATTTAATAATATCACTCAAACTTGTTTCTTGGTATCCTTTTGTTAAAAAAAGCTCTAAGGCCACTGCTTTGATTTTTTCTTGTCTGGCTAAAACTTTTTGTGATGGTGTTCTATTTGAGTTCATTTTTATCCTTTATAAGAGTGCTTTTAGGGTATACAAATATACTTTTTCTAAAAACCGAAATTTTTTCATTATCTTTTGCGTAAGCTTTTATATGTAAAGGAAAGATTACATCTTTTTTATCATTATTTGCTAAATTTTTTGTAGCCCTGATAACAACTATTTTTTTGACTTGTTCTCCTGCTTTTAATTTAAAAGGTTTGTTTGGTCTTATGATTTCAATTCCATCATTTATTCCTTCTAAATTTGCTGTAAAATAATATTCATGAGGTTTAGAATCTGTATTTTGAAACAAAAAGGTATAAGCATTTGAAATGACTAATTCACCTTTAACATTTGAAATATTATATAATTCACTACTACGATTGATGTTTAAAAGCATGCTTTCTTTTTTGCTTCCCATGATGATTAAAGCCAATAAAGCAATTAAAAGAACTATAAAATATGCTACCGTTCTAAATCTTAAATAATGAACCTTAGAACGCGTTTCAATAGCTTTTGCACTTGTCCAATTGATCAAACTTGGACGATTAAATTTGCTTTGTACTTTAGAGCAAGCATCGGCACATTCAAGACAATTAATACATTCAAGTTGCATTCCTTTGCGTATGTCAATATGAGTTGGACAGATGCTAACACAGGCTTCACAACCTATGCATTCTCCCTCAGGCGGTTTTTTATGAAGTTTGGTGTGTCCATCATAGATCAAGCCCCCGCGTTTTTCATCGTAGATCACTTGCATTGTATCATGATCGAACATTACAGATTGTATTCTTGCATAAGGACAGACATAAACACAAAATTTTTCTTGTAAGTAGGTAATATCCAAAGTAAAAAGTAAGCTAGCACAAAATAAAATTCCAAGTAAAAGTAGATGCTCGCCAGGATTTTGAATATAATTGAAAAAATCTTCAGGAGGAATAAAGTACCAAAGTAAATTACTAACAGCAACTAAAGATATAAAATAAAAAATTATTACTCCAAGAAATTTTTTAAAATATTGCCCCTCATATTCTTTTTGTTTGTTATTGATATTTTTGCGAATTTTAAGAAATTTAGTTTGTATGATATCTCTATATATAACTCTAAAAATCGTTTGTGGACAACTCCAAGCACACCAAATTCTTCCACCTAAAGTTGTAATAAAAAAAATAAATAAAAAAAGAAATATAAGAACAAAAGGCATGAGATAAAATTCTTGTGTTGAAAAAGAAATAAAAAATAGGTTTAATTTAGAATGATCAAAACTTAAAAGAAAAAAATGATTCTCATTAATTCTTATGAAAGGTAGGGCAAATATGATAATACTTGCAATTAAATATACAAAATATCGTTTTTTTGTATAGTTTGTAATGTGTCCTTGCATTTTTAGACCTTAATTATAATTTTTTAGCACTTTGTAATTAAGGATTATAACCGATAAAAACTAAAACAATTTTTAAATGCTTTCTAAGTTAGAATTAATAAGAAGTGTTTTATAATTATATTTCACAACAAAAATTTACACAGAAAGGTGGTGAGGACTGTGCCAGGAATCAAGGTGCATCCTAACGAGTCTTTTGATGAAGCGTATCGTAAATTCAAAAAACAAGTAGATAGAAATCTAGTTGTAACTGAAGTAAGAGCAAGAAGATTTTTCGAGCCTATGACTGAAATTCGCAAAAAACAAAAAATTTCAGCACGCAAAAAAATGCTTAAAAGACTTTATATGCTTAGACGCTACGAGTCAAGACTCTAACCCAAAAGCCCGAAAGGGCTTTTTTTATATCTACGAACTTCATTTGGTATTAAATTAAAAAGTATTTATTATTTTTTGTTAAAATTTCTAATTTAAATTTTCTGTTTTTAGGATAAACTCTATGAAAAAAATCAAAAAAATCATTCAAATTGGTATGATAGGTGGTTTAGCAGCTGTTGCTGGAGGTGCTTTAGCAGGTTGTGGAAGTAATAATGACAATGCAGATACTTTAAATCAAGCAGCTAATGCTCAAGGAGCTTTTGTAATTATCGAAGAAACAGCTCCAGGGCAGTATAAAATCAAAGATCAATATCCAAGTGATGAAACAAGGGTAGTTTTAAAAGATCTTAATGGTACAGAAAGAATTTTATCCAAAGAAGAAATGGATGCTTTGATTAAAGAAGAAGCAGCTAAAATTGACAATGGAACTTCAAATTTAACTAAAGATAATGGGCAAATCAGTAGTGGGGGATTGAGTTTAGGAGAAACTTTACTCGCAAGTGCCGCAGGTGCTATTTTGGGAAGTTGGATAGGTTCAAAACTTTTCAATAATCAAAATTTTGCTAATCAACAACGCGGTGCTTTTTCAAATCAAAGTGCTTATCAAAGGAGTGTCAATAGTTTTAATAAAGCAGGCACAACAAGTTCTACTTCAAGTGCTAAAAAATCAGGTTTTTTTGGTGGAGGCTCTAAAGCTGCAAGTTCTAGTTCCTCTTTTGGCTCTTAAGGATAAATAATGCAATTACTACAAGTAGATAAACTTCAAAAAGATTATTTAGAAAATATAGGTTTTTCTTGGCATACAGATGAAGATGGAAGTGATTATATTAGCAATAAGTTAGTTTGTGTTAAAGAAAGCGAAGCTAATGCTTATTATGAAGCAGTAAATGAACTTTATGATATGTTTATTGCTGCAGCGCAAGAAGTGATTGATAATGATCGTTTTGATGAGCTTGGAATTCCTTTTAATCTTATTGATGCGATTAAGATGAGTTGGGAAAATGAAGTGCATTGGCATTTATATGGGCGTTTTGATTTAGCGGGTGGACTTGATGGCAAGCCTATAAAACTTATAGAATTTAATGCTGATACCCCTACTGCTCTTTTTGAAAGTGCGATTTTACAATGGGCGCTTTTAAAACAAAATGGAATGGATGAAAGTGCGCAATTTAACAGCATTTATGAAAGTTTGATGGATAATTTTAAAAGACTTATTACCCTTGATGAAAGTGTTGAAGGGTTTGAAGAGCATTATCAAGGATGGAAAATTCTTTTTTCAAGTGTTGCAGGAAGTAAAGAAGAAGAAATCACTACAAAATTGCTTGCACATATAGCCAATGAAGCAGGTTTTCAAACTAATTTTTCCTTTGTAGATGAGGTGGAATTTAGTGAAGAGGGTGTTTTTAAAGAGGGTGAAAATTATGAGTATTGGTTTAAGCTTATTCCTTGGGAAGATATAGCCATAGAAGAGGGTGAACTTGCCATGCTTTTAACTCAAATTATGCGTAATCAAAGAGCAATTATTTTAAATCCTGCTTATACGCTTTTATTTCAATCTAAGGGAATTTTAAAAATTCTATGGGAACTTTATCCAAATCATCCATTACTTTTAGAAACAAAAGATACTCCTTTGGAAGGTAAAAACTATGTTAAAAAACCTGTTTTTGGTAGAGAAGGCGCAAATATCAGTATAATTAAAGATGGAAAAACTTTGCATGAGAATGTAGGTCCTTATGGGAATAATAAGGTTATTTATCAAGAATATGTAGAGTTTAATTCATGTGAAAACGAATACTATCAAGCAGGTGTTTTCTTTGCTTATGAAGGGTGTGGCTTAGGATTTAGAAAAGGAGGACTTGTGCTTGATAATTATTCTAAATTTGTAGGACATATTATAAAGGATTAGAAATGAAAATTGTTTGTTTAGATGCGGCAACTTTAGGGGATTATGATTTAAGTGTTTTTGAAAAATTTGGTTCTTTGCAAATTTATACTACAACAAATAAAGAGCAAACCATAGAGCGTTTAAAAGATGCTAATGTCGCCATGACAAACAAGGTTGTAATTGATAAAGATGTGATTGATGCTTGTAAAAATTTAAAACTCATTTTAGAAACTGCAACAGGGGTTAATAATATCGATATTGAGTATGCTAAAGAAAAAGGTATTATTGTAAAAAATGCTGCTGGGTATTCTACTATGAGTGTGGTGCAACATACTTTTGCGTTTATGTTTGCTTTTTTAAATCAAATACCTTATTATGACAAATGGAGCAAAGAGGGTAAATGGTGTGAAAGTCCTATTTTTACAGATTATAGTAGAATTTTAAACACCTTAAGTGGTAAAAAACATGGTATTATAGGTTTAGGAACCATAGGTAAAGAAGTGGCAAAAATTTCAAAGGCTTTTGGAGCCGAAATTTATTATTATTCTACGAGTGGAGCTAATAAAAACGCAGATTTTGTACATTTGGAATTAAAAGATTTATTAAAAACTTGCGATATTATAAGTATCCACGCACCTTTAAATGAAAAAACCAAAAATTTACTCGCCTTTGAAGAATTAAAGCATTTAAAAGATAATGTGATTTTGATTAATGTAGGAAGAGGTGGGATTGTCAATGAAAATGATTTAGCTAAAATCATAGATGAAAAAAATATTCGTGTAGGGCTTGATGTTTTAGAAATTGAACCTATGATGAAAAATCATCCACTTTTAAGCATTAAAAATAAAGAAAATCTTATTATCACTCCTCATGTTGCGTGGGCGAGCAAGGAGGCTTTAAATACTTTAATGGATATAGTTTATAATAATTTAAAAGAATGGATAGAAAATGGCAAGTGAACATAGTTTTGATATTTCAGCAGCTTTAGATAAACAAGAGTTAAAAAATGCTTTTGAACAAGCTAAAAAAGAACTTGATAGTCGTTATGACTTAAAAGGAATTAAGTGTGAGATTGATTTAAGCGAAAAAGAGAGTATTTTTAAACTCAGTTCTTCTAGTGAAGGAAAGCTTGATGTTTTAAAAGATATAGTGATTTCTAAACTTATCAAAAGAGGAATTAATCCTAATGCTATTAAAGAGCTTTCTCGTGAAAGTGGAGCAATGTTTCGTTTAAATTTGAAAGCAAACGATGCTATTGATAGTGAAAATGCCAAAAAAATCAATAAAGCTATCAAAGATAGCAAACTTAAAGTTAATTCTTCGATTCGTGGTGAAGAAATTCGTGTTGTAGCAAAACAAATTGATGATTTACAAGCTGTGATGAAGCTTGTAAAAGAGCTTGATTTAGAGTTAAATATCAGTTTTAAAAATCTTAAATAAGGTCAAATTTGAAGCATTGTTTAGCTCTGTGTTTTATTTTTTTTCTTTGTGCTTGTAGTGTGAAAAATCAAAATTTTTCGAGTCAAAGCTTGATGGTTTTGATTGCTTCTCCTATGATAAAAATCAATGACGCAGCTTTTTTAAAAAAAGAAAATAATGCTTTAAATTTAGAAGTTTATAAACTAGGGCAAGCTTTTTTTGAACTCAAAATCAAAGATAAAATTTGTATCAATGCAGTGTGTTATGATAAAAAAGTGTTTAATCAAAAATTTTTTAAAAATGTATATTATGATGATATTTTAAGTGATATTTTAAAGGCAAATGCTTTATGGCAGGGTAAAAATTTAGAAAAAACTGATTGTGGTTTTGAGCAAAATTTAAAAGCAAAAAATTATGAAATTTTTTATCAAGTTTGTGATAATAAAGTAAGTTTTTTTGATAAAATTTCACATACTAAAATTATCTTAACGCATATTCAAAATTGAAGGATAGAGTTTGAAATTTTTTTTACTGGTATTTTGCTTTGTAAATCTAGCTTTAGCGCAAGTTTATAAAGGTGAATTGTATTTTTATCATTTGCAGGATAAAGAAATTTTTGCCATAGTTTATGATAATGCACCTATGACTCCACTTTTTGACAGGGATAAAAATCAAACAAGTTCTAGTTTTTTAATTATTGATGATATAAATGGAAATTTAGAGATTCCGCTCGTTAAGACAAATGATTTTTGGCAGGATGAGCGTAAAAAATATAAAATCAATTCTTCTAAAATGCTTACATATGATAATAAAAATTTTCAAGGAGAAAATTTAGGAACAACTACTTTAGAACTTGTCGAAACGCAAGATGGCATTCGTATAAAGCGTAGTCTTGATTTTATAGGTTTTAATGATGATTTTAAAGAATTTCATCCTGTTCATAAGGGTGTATTTAGCTTTGAGCAAATTCGCCAAAAACCTATTTTTTTACAAGATGGAAAAATTAGTTTTGAAGAATGGTATTATTTTTATGAAGATGGTATGAGCCGTGCTATTTTAGAGTTAAATAATTTTGTTTATGATATTAATGCTCACGCATTTGTAAAACTAAATGATTTGTATAATACTGAAAATCAAAAATTTCAAAATCTTTTACATGAGAAGCTTAAAAATACATGTGATGAGTGTTTTGAAGATCTGCAAAATTTACAATTTAATAATAATTTTTTGCTTAACAATGGAAAACTAAAAATTTGTTATCTACCTTTTGAAGGTCATTTTTTAGATGAAAATATTTGCGTAGAATTTAATGAAGATGAGCTTAAGGAATTTAAAAAATAATGGAAAAATTAAAAAATTTTTTAAGTTTGAAAAATATAGAAGATACTCAAATTTATAAAGAGCTTAAGTGTGCTAAAAATGAAGCTTTGATTCTTAGAGAGCTTTGTAGAAATTATGTCGTTTCTATTTCTTCTATCAATGCCTTTACTTTATTATCGACAATTTTTGGAAATGATAAGTATCTTTATCTTGATGCTTTGGAGGATTTAAAAAAACTTATCGAAAGAGGTTTTGTAAATCAAAATTCGAGTTTTTTTAAAAGTTTGGAAAATAATAAAACTCAAACATTAACTCTTGCCTTATTGCAAAGTGAGCTTAGTTTAAGTGAATATTTTTTAGAATTTTTAGAAGCAAAACCTCGTTTAAACTTTGAGAAACAAGAGGCTTATGCAGATTATTTAGAATATTTAAAAGATGAATTTGTGCGTATTCAATTATACGAAAGATTAAGTTTTATACAAAAAAGTGCTTATAATAGTGAAATAAAAAATCAAATTAAACTTTATGAAAAACATATCAAAGAAAGACTAAAAAAAAGTAAATTTTATAATGTATTGGCTGATATTTTTAAAGAATACAATCTTGAACATAAAGAACAAATTATTTTTCTAGCACTTTTAAAAGAAGAATACGCCTTAAGTAATGAAAGTTCGATTTCTAGAGAAATGAATTCTTTACTTTCTTTAATCAGTGAAAATGATTTAGAAAGACACAAAAACAAAAAACTATTACAAGAAAATGCTCCTCTTTTAAACTTAATCGAGTATGATGAATATTTAAATGCTTTTGGAGATATTTCTAAAAGTTTTTTTATTATTGATGAAATTTTACAAAGAATTATAAATTTTGAACCAAAACAAAGTAAAAAAATCAAAATTGAAAGTGTTTTAAAAGATCAAGATATTTTCGAGCTTATAGAACCAAGCACTGACATCAATGATATTATTATGCCTGAAAATACAAAAGAGCTTTTAGAAAATATTTTAAAACAACAAGATAAAAAAGTCCTAGAAAGACTTCATTCTTGGGGTATAAAGAGTAATAAAAATATAGAAGCTAAAATTATTTTTTATGGTCCTGCTGGTACTGGAAAAACTATGTCAGCTTTAGCTATGGCTAAATCAATGAAAAAATCTGTTCTTAGTTTTGACTGTTCTAAAATTTTGAGCAAATGGGTTGGAGAGAGTGAGCAAAATGTAAGAAAAATTTTTGATACTTATAAAAATATCGTGCAAACTTGTAAACAAAGTCCTATTTTACTTCTCAATGAAGCCGATCAGTTTTTAAGTACGCGTGTAGATGGAAGTAGTGGTAGCGATAAAATGCATAATCAAATGCAAAATATATTCTTAGAGCAAATTGAGCGTTTTAGTGGTGTAATTATCGCTACGACAAATTTTTTAGAAAGCTTAGATAGTGCATTTTCAAGAAGATTTGATTATAAGATAGAATTTAAAAAACCTGATTTTAAAGATAGGCTTAAAATTTGGGAAAAATTTCTACCTAAAAAAGCATTATTTGAAAAAGATTTTGATATAAATATTTTATCAAATTATGAATTAAGTGGAGCACAAATTTTAATGGTGGTGAAGAATACAGCTTTGAAAGTAGCTGTATCAAAAGATGGGGTTTTTAAAATGCAAGATTTTATAGAAAGCATACAAAAAGAATTAAATTCAAGTTTTGATAAAAGTAAGATTGTTGGATTTTAACTTTTTTAATGTTTTTGTATAGCGAACTATAAAATAAAACAAAGCTATAATTAAAGCACTCCATTCCCAAAACATAGGAATTTTTGGGGTTAAAAAATAATGATAACTTGCCAAAACTAAGCATAAATATCCTAGTTTTCTGATTTTACTAAGTTTTTTAAAGATTTTAAAAGAACTTAAAAGCATTAAAAATATGATTAAAAATGCGATAAATCCACTTGCTTCTAATAAACGATGTGAAATATCATCGAAAAGCCTTAAAATTTGAGCATTTCTATCAAAAATAAAATAATTTAAAAAGTGCAAAATCGCCCAAAAAGCTGCAAAAATACCTAAAATTTTAGGATAATTTTTTGTTTTTTTAAATTTAAGTAAAGAAAATAAAAGACTTAAATTTAAAAAGATTAAAGCAAATATTCCAGTGTAAATATAGGCTTCTTTTACAAAATCAAAGGCTTTTATGATATGATAAAAGCCATAGATTAAACTTATGATAAAGCTAAAATAAGCAAGAAATTTAAAGTATTTTGTCTGCATTAAAAATTCACTTTCAAGTCCATGTTTTTATATAAACTTGCCACTTCTTTTTCATATCCATTAAACATTAAAGTAGGTTTGGTAAAGAAGTCTCCTAAAGCCCTCTCGTTAGCTTGAGACCATCTAGGATGAGAAACATTAGGATTGACATTAGCATAAAAACCATATTCACTTGGAGCGTAACTTTCCCAAGTGGATTTAGGCTGTTCTTTGGTAAATTCTATTTTAACTATAGATTTAATACTTTTAAAGCCATATTTCCAAGGAACAACAAGGCGTATTGGAGCACCATTTTGAGGCTTTAAGGCTTTTTTATACATTCCTACTGCAAGCAAGGTAAGAGGATGCATAGCTTCATCCATGCGAAGTCCTTCTACATAAGGATAGTCTATAGTTGGAAATAAAGCGTCTTGATCGGGAAATTGGCTCTTATCTAAAAGAGTGGTGAATTTAACAAATTTTGCCTCGCTTGTAGGTTTTGCCATTTCAATCAAACGACGCAATTCAAAGCCTACCCAAGGTACCACCATAGACCAAGTTTCAACACAGCGAAAACGATAAATTCTTTCTTCTAGTGGGAATTTTAAAATATCTTCCATGCTTAAAGTTAAAGGTTTTTCTATTTCTCCACTGATATCGATTTTCCAATTTTGAGTATTGAAATTTTGTGCCAATGATACAGCCTTTTTTTTATCTGTTGAAAATTCATAAAAATTGACATAATTTGTAGCAAGTTCTTCATCGCTGATTTCAAGTTTGTTTGGATTAGTATCGCTTGTGAAATTTAAAGCAGATAATTTAGAAGCAAGCACGCTTGAACTTATTAAAGCACCTGCTCCAAGTTTTAAAAAATCTCTTCTTTTTTTATATAAATTCTCAGGGGTTATAATCATAATTTTTCCTTGTTAAAAATTTTTATTATTAAAACATAACAAGGATAATGATTATTAAATTTCTTGTAGAATTTTTTCGCAAATTTTTCTAGGATTATTATCTTTATAAATAGGGCGTCCAACTACTATAAAATCGCTTAAATTTTCTCTAGCCATTGTTAAATTAGCGACGCGTTTTTGATCATCATTTTTCTCTCCAAATGGACGAATTCCTGGAGTGAGAGTTAGGAAATTTCTTTGAGTGTGTTCTTTGATGATTTTACTTTCAAAAACAGAGCATACCATACCATCAAGTCCATTTTCATAGGATATTTTTGAAAAATTAATTACAGCTTCTTCGATTTTTTGTCTATAAATACTAAAGAAATTTTCTTCATCAAAACTCGTAAGAGCAGAAACTGCTAAAACTAAAGGTCTTTTTGAAAATTTGCTAAGCCGTGTCATAACTTCTTGCATAGCTATTTTTCCAGCACTTGCGTGGATATTGATCATATCAACACCAAGTTTTGATATTTCTTCGCAAGCATCTGCCATAGTGTTGGGAATATCATGAATTTTAAGATCAAGAAATATTTTAAAATCATCAACTTTTTTAAGTTCTTCTATGAATTTAAAACCATCTCTTAAATATGCTCTTAAACCTACTTTTAACCATATGTCTAAATTTTTTAATTCTTTAGCAAGTTGCAAGCATTCTTCTTTTGTAGAAAGATCAAGTGCGACACAAAGCTTCATTTTTTAGCCTTTATCAAGGCATCTAAAACTCCATTTATAAATTTTGGAGAATTATCATTAGCAAGTTCTTTGGCAAGTTCTATAGCCTCATTGATAACAATGGCGCTAGGAGTATCGGTAAAAAGTAACTCATAAGCTCCAAGTCTTAGTATAGCTCTTTCTACATGTCCTAAAGCTGTAATTTGATTATCATTTAGAAATGAATTTAAGGTTTCATCAATATTGTTTAAATTGTCTAAAATTCCATGATATAAATTTAAAGTAAAATTTTTTTGTTCATTGCGTATTTTTTTTTCATCTAAAATTTCATCTACAAAAACGTTGTTTTGAGAATTTAATTCAAAAGCATAAAGCAAGGAGATGACGCTTTGGCGAACTTGATGACGCGTTGCCATTAAAGCTCCTTGCTTAAATTTAACATCTCGATTACAGTTGTCATAGCTTCAAAGCCTTTATTGCCTGCTTTACTTCCAGCTCTTTCTATGGCTTGTTCTATTGTATCTGTAGTTAAAACACCAAAGCTTACAGGGATATTATGATTTAAACTCACATTGGCTATGCCTTTGGTGGTTTCTGCTGAAACATAGTCAAAATGCGGAGTTGAGCCACGAATTACTGCGCCTACGCAACAAATTGCATCAAATTTTTTGCTTTCTATAGCTTTTTTTAACGCATACGGAAGTTCAAAAGCACCAGGAACAAGTATAAGGCTTAGATTTTCCTCTTTGCCTCCGTGTCTTAAAAAAGCATCTTTTGCTCCTTCTACAAGGCGATCTGTGATGATATGATTAAATCTTGCATTAATGATAGCAATTTTTGTATTTGAGTCTAAATTTAATTTTCCTTCAATAATGTTCATTTGTTTTCCTTTATGATATTTTGTATTTCTAGTAATGTATTAACGCAATTTTTAAGGCGTGTAAGATTAAGCATATTAGGTCCATCGCATAAAGCCTCGCAAGGATTAATATGTGTTTCAAAGAAAAAGCCATCTATGCCTACGGCTGCTGCCGCTCTTGCTAAAGGTTCTACAAATTCGCTTTTCCCTCCGCTACTTCCACCTGCAGCCCCTGGCATTTGTACACTATGGGTAGCATCAAAAATAACTGGAGCAAATTCACGCATGATAACTAAAGAACGCATATCTACTACTAGATTTCCATAGCCAAAGCTAGCTCCTCTTTCAGCTACAAAAACACCATTTTTTTGAGCAGCTTCATAGCCTTCATCTTCTATACCACGGGTTTGTAGAACTTTTTTAACACTGTATTTGATATCGCTTGGGTTTAAAAATTGTCCTTTTTTGATATTAACTTTTACCTTAGTTTTTGCTGCGGCTACAAGTAAATCGGTTTGACGACATAAAAAAGCAGGAATTTGCAAGACATCAGCTACTTCACTTACAGGGTTTGCTTGATTGCTTTCGTGTATATCGGTTAAGATTTTCATGCCAAATTCATCTTTTACGCTTTGTAAAATTTTTAATCCTTCTTCAAGACCAGGACCTCGAAAAGAATTAATACTTGTGCGATTAGCCTTATCAAAACTTGATTTGAAATAAAATTCTATATTTGGATTTTCATTAAAATTTTTTAACTGTTCAGCAACTTTAAAAATCAAATCTTTGCTTTCTATCACGCAAGGACCAGCAATGAGTATCATTTTTTTCATTTTTTTCCTTTGTTCTTAACTAAAATTAATCCACCAAAAATAATGCCTATTATACCTAAAAAAACCATAGTACTTGGTAAATTATCTCCTAAAATTATCCCAACTATCATACTAAATACTACATCAAGATAACTAACTCCGGCAACTACTCCTGCTTGTTTAGCGATACCATAAGCTTTAGTGACGTGAATTTGATAAATGGTGCCTAAAGTTCCCATAATGGCAATGATAAGCCAAGCTGTAAGACTTGGCATCACAAAAGGTGCTAGAATGAAATCTAAATGTAAAGAATCAAGATGCTGTGGTTCAAAAAATTCAGCACTGATCATAGAAATTAAAGGCATTAAGGTTCCTAAAAGGATAAAAGAAAAGGCAATTTGTTCTGTAGTGTAAGATTTTCTAAGTTCTCTTACACTTGTAAGAGCTAAAGCGGCTAAAAATCCACTCGTGATACCTATAACTGAATTTTTTAAATCAAAGCCTGAATGATTTAAATTATGAGCCCAAGGCTGAGCGATTAAAAGCACTCCACCAAATGCTATTAAAATTCCTATCCAGCCTTTGATGCCAATATTTTCTTTAAAAACAACAAAAGCTATTAAAGTAATAAAAATAGGAGCGGTTTTTTGAAAAGCAAAAGCTCCGCCTAGTGTAATATTTGAAACATTATAGAAAAACATATATAGTGAAAGCGTGCCTACTACTCCACGAAATACCAAGAGCCAAAAATGTCCCCCTTCTTTATGTGCCTTAGATCGTTTTAAAAGATAGACTATGAAAAAAATTCCTATGATATTTCTAAAAAACATAATTTCTATAGAACTCATTTCCTTGCTAAGAATTTTTGCACAAGCTCCCATAAGTGCAAAATCCAAACATGCTAAAATCATGAAATAAATTCCTAGATTATGCTTGATTACTTTTAGCATTTTTTTTCCTTGACTAAAATCCTGGGTTAATTCTAGTCTTTTTTTGCTTAATATTAAGCCAAATTTTATATAATTTTAAAAATATAATTTTCTAGGAAAAAAATGCAAAGCATCATACTTATAGGCAAGCCAAATGTTGGTAAATCAAGTCTTTTTAATAGAATGGCAAGACAAAGAATAGCTATTACAAGTGATATTTCAGGTACAACTAGAGATACAAATAAAACAGAAATTCATATTCATTCAAAAAAAGCCATGCTTATTGATAGTGGAGGGCTTGATGAAAGTGATGAACTTTTTAAAAATGTGAAAAAAAACACTTTAAAAGTAGCTAAAGAAAGCGATATCATACTTTATCTAGTTGATGGGAAATTAGCGCCTGATGATGAGGATAGACAGTTTTTTTATTCTTTAAAAAAACTTGGAAAACCTATAGCCTTAGTCATTAATAAAGTAGATAATAAAAAAGATGAAGAAAGGGCTTGGGAGTTTGCAAATTTTGGAGTAAAGGAAATCTTCAATCTTTCAGTAACTCATAATGTAGGCTTAGATGAACTTTATGAATGGCTTGAAAAATTTTTACATGAAGAGTTTTTAATCCCTGATGAAGAAGAAAATTTAGAAGATTTTTTAGAGCATTATGAAGAAGGAAAAGAATTTCAATTTAAAGAAGTCGATCAAAATCATATCAGAGTGGGTATTGTAGGGCGTGTAAATGTTGGAAAATCAAGTCTTTTAAATGCTTTGGTTAAACAAGAACGCAGTGTTGTAAGTTCTATCGCAGGAACTACTATAGATCCTGTTAATGAAAGTGTAGTTCATAAAGATAAAGTGATAGAATTTGTTGATACTGCAGGTATTAGAAAAAGGGGTAAAATTCAAGGACTCGAACGCTTTGCCCTAAATCGCACGGAAAAAATTTTATCTCATTCTCAAATAGCACTTTTAGTTTTAGATGCGCATGAGGGCTTTAACGAGCTTGATGAACGCATTGCTGGGCTTGTGGCTAAGCATTATTTGGGTGTGATTATTGTTTTAAATAAATGGGATAAAAGTGAGATGGATTTTGATAAGACTGTAAAAGAATTGCGTCTTGATCGTTTTAAATTTCTAGCTTACGCACCTGTGATTAGTGTATCAGCTTTAAGTGGAAAAAGGGTGCATGTTTTACTCGATAAAATTTTGCAAATTTTTGAAAATTTCACTCAAAAAATCCAAACTTCTAAGCTTAATACTTTGATAGAAAATGCCACAAGAGTACATCCTTTGCCGCATGATTATGGGAAATTGGTTAAAATTTATTATGCAGTACAATATGACTTAGCGCCGCCAAAAATTGCACTTATTATGAATCGTCCTAAGGCCTTGCATTTTAGCTATAAGCGTTATTTACAAAATCAAATCAGAAAAGAATTTGATTTTGAAGGTGTGCCTTTAGTGATTGCTTCGCGTAAAAAGGGCAGTAAAGAAAATGATGAAAGTTAAAAATATCGTTTTTATAGGATTTATGGGTTCTGGAAAAAGCACTTTGGCAAGAACTTTAGCTAAGGATTTAGATCTTGTTTTTTTAGATAGCGATTTTTTAATAGAACAAAAATTTAATCAAAAAGTCAGTGAAATTTTTGAACAAAAAGGGGAAAATTTTTTTAGAGAACAAGAGCAAAAAATGTCTGATTTTTTTAGTTCTTGTGAGAAAGCTTGTATTGCTACAGGTGGGGGTTTTGTTAATGTTTCAAATTTAGAAAAAGCAGGTTTTTGTATTTATTTAAAAGCAAGTTTTGAATATTTAAAAAAGCGTTTAGACAAAGATGAAATTTCTAAAAGACCTTTATTTTATGATGAAATTAAAGCAAAAAAATTATATAATGAGCGTTTAAGCAAGTATGAACTAAAGGCAAATTTTATTTTAAATATAGAAAATAAAAATATAGATGAGCTTTTAAGCGAGATTAAAAAGGTGATAAAATGAGAGTATTAACGGGCCTTCAGCCAAGTGGCGATTTGCATATAGGTAATTATTTTGGTGCGATTAAGCAAATGGTAGATGCACAAGAAAAAAGCCAAATGTTTATGTTTATTGCTAATTATCATGCCATGACTTCTTCTCAGGATGGAGAAAAACTTAAACAAAATTCCTTAAAAGCTGCTGCGGCTTTTTTAAGCCTTGGTATAGATCCTCAAAAAAGCGTTTTTTGGTTGCAAAGTGATGTTAAGGAAGTTATGGAGCTTTATTGGATTTTATCGCAATTTACTCCTATGGGTTTATTAGAGCGTGCGCATAGTTACAAGGATAAAGTTGCTAAGGGGCTTAGTGCTTCACATGGGCTTTTTTCTTATCCTGTTTTAATGGCAGCTGATATTTTACTTTTTGATACACAAATTGTTCCTGTGGGAAAAGATCAAATCCAACATGTTGAAATCGCACGTGATATTGCTTTAAAAGTTAATAATGAATGGGGTGAAATTTTTACCCTTCCAGAGGCTAAAGTTAATGAAGAAGTAGCTGTAGTTGTAGGCACCGATGGAGCAAAAATGAGTAAATCTTATCAAAATACTATAGATATTTTTAGCAGTGAAAAAACCTTAAAAAAACAAATTTCTTCCATAGTAACCGATAGTACCGCTTTAGAAGATCCAAAAGATTTTAAAAGCTGCAATGTTTTTAAAATCGCAAAGCTTTTTTTAGATGAATCAGGGCAAAAAGAATTGCAAATACGCTATGAAAAAGGTGGTGAGGGTTATGGACATTTTAAAATGTATTTAAACGAGCTTGTAAATGCTTATTTTAAAGAAGCGAGAGAAAAATACAATGAGCTTTTAGAAAAGCCTTCGCATTTGAAAGAAATTTTAGATTTTGGTGCGACAAAAGCAAGAAAAATCGCCCAAGAAAAAATGCAAAAAATTTATGAAAAAATCGGACTTTAAGGAGTAGAAAATGCTAGATTTAAAAAATTTGCAAAATAATTTTGATGAAGTGGCTAAAAAGTTAAAAAATAAAAAAGTTGATGAAAATATCTTAAAAAAACTTGCTGAACTTTTTGCAAGTTTAAAAAAAGAAAAAACAGCTTTAGAAGAATTTCAAGCTTTTCAAAATAAATTCAGTAAAGAGCTTGCTACGGCTCAAGATAAAGAAAGTTTAAAAGCAAAATTAAGCGAAAATAAAAGTAAAATTAATGAGCAAAGCGCTAAAGTAAATGCTTTAGAAAATGAGCTTGAAGAAATCGCTCATGCCATCCCAAATATCCCTGATGAATGTGTGCCTGTGGGTGAGGATGAAGATGAAAATGTGGAGCTTAAAAAAGTTTTAAATCCACCTAGCTTTGATTTTACTCCAAAAGAACATTTTGAATTAGGTGAGAGTTTAAATTGGCTTGATTTTGTGCGTGGGGTAAAAATTTCACAAAGTCGTTTTTGTGTGCTTAAAAACGAAGGAGCTTTATTAAGCCGTGCTTTGGTAAATTATATGATAGATTTTAATAGAAGTCGTGGATTTGAATTTGTTAATGTACCTTTTTTGGTAAATGGTGCTACTATGTTTGGGACAGGTCAGTTGCCAAAATTTAAAGAAGATATGTATAAGGTAGATGATGAGGATTTGTATTTGATCTCAACTTCTGAAATTCCAGTAACCAATCTTTATAGTGGAGAAATTTTAGCGAGTGAAATTTTACCTATAAAAATGACTTGTTATAGCGCTTGTTTTAGAAAAGAAGCAGGCAGTGCAGGGCGTGATACAAGAGGTATTATAAGACAACACCAGTTTGAAAAAGTAGAGCTTGTAAGTATCACTAAACCTGAGCAAAGTGATAGTGTGTTTAATGAAATGCTTGAGTGTGCAAGTGATTTACTCAGTTCTTTAGGTTTAGCGCATAGACATTTGATGCTTTGCACCGGAGATTTGGGTTTTAGTGCGGCAAAAACTGTAGATCTTGAAGTGTGGCTTCCAGGACAAAATAAATATCGCGAGATCAGTTCTGTTTCAAATTGTCGTGATTTTCAAGCAAGACGCGCTAAAATTCGCTATAAAAACGAACAAGGAAAAAATGAACTCGTCCACACTCTTAATGGCTCATCTTTGGCAGTAGGAAGAACCTTAGTAGCGATTATGGAAAATTATCAAGATAAAGAAGGAAAAATTCATATTCCTGATGCTTTGAAAAAATATTTTTAAAGAGTATAGATGGCTGAACAAGAAGATATAATACTAGAAAAACCCGAAGATGGCTTAAATCAACCAAGACTTGATGAGAGTTTAGAGGGATTTAAGGGGCAAGAGGGGCAAGCTCCAGAAGATGAAGAATTTGCATCATTGCCAGAAGAATTACCTCAAGAAAATAGTGATAGTGGTTTTAAATTTACAAGAGAAAGTGCGCCTGAAGATGTATCAACTTTTGAAGAAGTTGAAAGTCAAGAGCCTACGCCTTGGTATAAAGATCGTAAGTTTATGTCTCTTGTGGGTTTATCTTTGGGGATTATTTGTATTTTAGTTTTTACACTTTTTTATTTAACTTTTAGTGAAGGAAAAATTAAACCAGATATTATAGCTTCTAAGCCTTTAGAACAACCTGTTGTTATGCCTGATGAATCATATAAATACAATGATATGCAAAGAATTGATGGTATGATCCAAAAAGCAAATGCTTTATATTTAAAGGGTGAAGTTGAACAGGCTTTAAAAGTTTATGAGCAAGTTGCCGTATATAACGAATCTTTATCTAATTATAATTTAGGCGTTTCTCAAATGAATGAGAATAAATTCCAAGAAGCTTTTGAAAGCTTCAAGAAAGCTATAGCCAATGGAGAAAATCAAAGTGTAGCTGCTATTAATGCTGCTGTTTGTGCTTTAAAGCTTAATGATAAGGAAAAATTTAGATATTATATTGATTTAGCTCAAGTGTATCTTCCAAAAGAAGGAAAATCAAAATTATATGATTATTATTTAAGCTTGATTAATTATTACAAAGGATATTACCCTGAGGCTTTACAAATGTTACAAAGAACAGATATGGAGCCGTATTCTGATGTTGCAAAGTATTTGTCTGCTAAAATTTATGCAAAAATGGACTTTGATTCCAAGGCTATACAGCAATTAAATTCTCAAGGCAATTTTGAATCTAGTTTATCTTTAGGTCTTTTATACGCTAGAATAGGAGAATATGCTAAAGCTAAAGTCGCTTTAAGTACAGCGATGAAAATTGAAAGAGATTTTAATCAGAGTTTAGCGGCTTTAACATTGGTTGATATTAAAACAGGAAATTATCAAGATATGTTAGCGCGCTTGCAAAATTCTTATGATAACGATAAAGATAGATATAAGATTTTAGATACTTATAAAATTCAAGTTCGTTTAAATAAGGATCTTTTTAATATAGCAGTTGCTCAAAATTCTTTTTCAAAAGATTTGCTAAAAAAACAAAAAGATCAATTCGATTTGCTTTTTTATTTTGCACCTTATCAGGTTTTTGATAGTAAGCAGGCTGCTTTATATATTAAAAAAGCTAATGTTACAGATTTCGTTGATGATAGTACTGATGCGGGAATTTATCTTAATATAAGCAAGGCTCTTTCATCTACTAATGTAAAAATTGCCAATATTATTAACTATGCATTAAATCAGAAGTTACGCCTTGCTAACCAAGAATTTCAAAAACTTATCAAGGATTATCCAGAGCATAGTATTTTACATTATAATTTGGCTTTAACTTATGCCCAAATGCAAAATTATGAACTTGCTTATAAGCATTTTTCAAGTTCATATCATCTTAATCCTAAAAATTACTTAGCAGGTGCTTTTGCTATGTTTTGTGCAAAATTAATTGATATTGATACAACTAAACTTTACAATGAAATTCTTGATAATATAGCTGCTGATTCTAATTTTAAAGCTAATATGCAAAAAAGTATGTTATTTTTAGTTAATAATAATTATATTTCTATGCTTCCTTATTTAGATGAAACAAAAAAAGACACGCCTTTGAGTTTGATTTTTGAAGCTATTGTTGCTAAAAATAATAACCTTAATAATCAAGTAGATGTGAAAATTGCTAAATTGCGTTCAGAGTTGCCTGAAGATATTTTGGCAAATATTTTGTATTTTAATTCTTTAAATTCAAATTTAAATATTAAAGAATATGCTCAAAATGCTCAAATTCATTTTAAAAATTTAAAACTTGATTATCGTAGTGTTTTTGGTGGGCCAAATATAGCTAGGGAATTTTATGTTAATTTAATGCATATTGCAGGGCTTTTAAATTTAGAAAGACAGAAATTTAAAGAGTTGATTAATGTTTCAGGAGCAAAAGATGAGGGTATTTTGCAAACTTTAGCTTATTTGGATATTTTTGCACAGCAATACGAGGAGGCTTATGCGCTTTACAATTCTTTGATTGATGATTATGGAGCTAAAGATACTAAAACTTTATTTTTAGCAGCCGTAGCAGCCGTAGGTGCAAATAATCCAAATTCAGCTATAGCGCTTTTGCAGCTTTCTAAACTTACAGATAAAAATAACAAAGAAAGTAAAGCAGCTCTTGGTATGTTGTATCAAGAAGTAAAGAACTATGAAGCTGCGATATCTCAGTATAAAACTTTACCTAATAATTTTAAGAGTGAATTTTTTACTTTTGATATTAATAACAACTAAAAATGCTTAGAAATTTCTAAGCATTTTTAGTTAAGCTTGAAGATCTAGAGTTTTTCCGCCTAGTTCATCAATGCGATCGCTAACTTTTTTAAGTGCCGCATCTATTGTATCTTGACTGATTTGAGGAAGTTCTCCACCCCACATTTTTTCCGCTTGCTCAAATCCTTTTTTCATACCTTCAAGACCTTTTTTCAATTTTTCAACATCGTCGCCACCGCCTTTAATAACAAAATCCGCGATGCGATTGGCTGTATTTTCCACTCCAAAAAAACCATCTTCACTTACAAGTTGTTGAAGTTCATCTGTATTCATATCAAGTGGATTTTTGCCACTGTAGCCTAAGGATGCAAAATCAATATTTGTAAGTATAGATTTCGCAGTATCTAAATTGGCACCATTTAAAAGACTATCTAGTCCAGTTTGGGCATTGCTCGAACCTATTACAGCATTCATTGTTTGCTGTTGAAACTGAACTAGGTAAATTTGTGTAATGCCCTTTCCACCAAGTGCATTTAATTTTTCAAGGGTATTTTTATCTACATCCTTGCTAGAATTAGCACTTTGAACATTTTTGTCTTTTGTGTTTTCCTTAGCATCATCTGCCTTCTTATTGCTAACTTGTGTTTGTGCCATGCTAGCGATATTTGAAAAAGTATTCACTTGCATATTTGCTCCTTTGTGTGAGGCTTTAATTTATATCGACTTTTGACTTAAAAAATTTATAAGGACATTAAATTCCTTATTTTCAAAGGAATTTAATGTTTTATTGTAGATAATAAGCAATTTGCTCTTTATTGAGAATGCGGATAAGATTGCTAGTACCTTCTACTCCTGTTGGAAAGCCTGCAGTTAGAAGATAGCATTTGTCTTCATCCATAAAACCTTTTTCAACACTTGATCTTACAGAGTCTTTTAATAATTCTGTAAGTTCATTACTTTTGTTAACCAAGATCGCAGGATTAACTCCCCAAACTATACTTAAAGAGTTTAAGGTTTTTTCAGAATGCCCTACTGCTATGATTTCTATATTTGGACGATATCTTGCAATCTTAATAGCAGATTTTCCGCTACTTGTTAAAGAAAAAATAGCATCAGCGTTAAGATCTGTTGCAAGATGAGCTGAAGAACGCATGATTTTATCTGTATTGTCTAAATCATTAAAATCATTAAATTTGTTATATGGATAGCGTTTTTCTGTTTCTATTATAGTTTGGCACATTATATCAACAGCGTTTGCAGGATCTATACCAACGGCGCTTTCTTCACTTAGCATTACTGCATCTGTTCCATCTAAAACAGCATTTGCAACATCTGAAATTTCAGCTCTTGTGGCGGTTTTGCTTTTGGCTAATGAAAAAAGCATCTGAGTCGCAGTAATAACAGGCTTAGAGGCATTGTTTGCTTTTTGTATAATTTCTTTTTGGATATTAGGAACTTTATAATAAGGTACCTCAATACCTAAGTCTCCTCTTGCAACCATTATACCATCGCTAGATTTAATAATCTCATCAATATTTTCTACTGCATCAAATTTTTCAATTTTTGCAAAAATAGATATTTTTGCGTTATTTTGTGCTAAAATTTCACGAACTTCATCAATATCGTGTGCATTTTGTACGAAAGATATTGCTAAAAAATCTACTTCATTTTTTATACCCCAAAGTAAATCATTTTTATCTTTTTGTGTAATAACATCAATATTGATTTTAGTATTCGGAAAATTAATACCTTTATTTGAGTTTAAAAAACCATCATTTTCTATAATGGTTTCAATTTTTTGATTATCTATGCTTACTACTTTAGCACGAATTGATCCATCATATAGATAAATATATTCATCAATTTTTAACATATCTAAAATGGATTTTTGATTGATGCTGATTTTATAATGATTTTGAGCAATCTTCTCCCCTAAAATTGTTTCACGATAAAAATCAAGTCTATCACCCTTTTTTAATTCAAATGGTTCTTTAAGTTCACCTGTACGAATTTTAGGACCACTAATGTCTTGTAAAATTCCAATACGAGTATGCAATTCTTTAGCTACTCTTCTTATGGTATCTAAGTTTTTTTTATGATACTCATGTGTTCCATGAGAAAAGTTTAAACGGAAAACATTTACACCATTGATAATCATTTGGCGTAGAATTTCTTCCTTTTCGCTTGCTGGACCTACTGTGGCTACAATTTTTGTTTTTTTAAGCATGGTAAACTCCTTTTGAAATTATTGTAGCTAAAAATAGAAACAAAATGATTACAATAATTCTGAAGAAAATTTATCTTCGTTAAATTCCATTCCTAGGTAATTACATATAAGCTTTGCATCTCTTTCAGCATTTCCTAAACAACTTGTTGCCCCAGGACTTGGAGTCATATTGAAAATAATGCCAGGGGTTTCTGTGATGCTTGCTTCACCTAGCATTAATTCTCCTTTAGTTTTATCAATAACTTGTGGTCTTACGCCTCCAAAACCTTTTGCATAATAAATATCGCTTGCTTTAAGACTTGGGACTATTTTTTTGGCATCTTTAACAAATAAGCTTTTATCAATAAAAGGTAGTTCAAAAAGATAATTATAAAAGATGTAATTTCTAATTGTTGCATCTTTAAACATATTAAAAGTTACTTTTAAAACAGTTTTATCGAGTTTTAGTGCTTCAAAAAATTCTGGAACTGATTTTAGTCCATGATAACGTTCTAGTTTTGGAATAACAAGTGCAGTAGGTCCAAAGCGAGTGTTCATATCAGCAAGTAAATCAGGATCTCCATGAAGAGCTGCAAATGGAAGTTTAGGATTTTGTACCATATAAACTTTGCCATTTAAAAGTTTTTGTTTGGTTAAATAAAAACTTCCTGCAACAGGCCAACAAGACTTATCCATACCTAAGTTCATTTTATGTGCTAAATATAAAGAGTGCGCTCCAGCATTGACAACTACGCTTTTGGCATGGTATTCTTGATGATTTGAGGTTTTTAATATAAAAATATCATCCTTTTTTTCTATGTGAATAATTTCTTGATTAAAGGCAACGAAAGTATTTTTATTTTGTTTTTGGGCTTGTTCTATTAGATTTATACTCATTTTCCCAAAATCTACAGTTGTAAAAACCTCGCCGCTTTCAACACCCATGGCGCAGATATTTTCAGGTCTATCTTGATTGCAATCTTCTCCTAAAACAACCTTGGGTTCAATTTGTTTGATTTTTGCTTTATCGAAAAATTTTATATAAGGATAAAGTTCTTTAAATTCTTCATAGCGTTTTTTCATATAATCACATTCTATATCTCCAACAGCTAGAGCCATTTTTTGATGAGAAAACATGAAATTATTTTGCGCATTTTGCATGAGTCCATATTTAACTATCATATCAGCTGTTCTTTTTACTTTTCGCGCTTTTTCTAAAGTATAATTGGTTTCAATATCTCCACAATGAATGGTTTGAGAATTACTCGTTCCCTTAGAATTTAATGTTGCAGCTGTATTATATTTTTCTATCAAAGCAATATTTTTAATATTTGTATATCTTGCAAGCTCGTAAAATAATGCTGCTCCTGAAATTCCAGCTCCGATGACAAGCACATCAAATTCTTGTTGGCTCATTGTTTTTCCTTTTTTTATTTTAATAAACTTTTTTCTAAATAGAAGTTTAATTGAATTTGTTTTACAAAAAGTTAAATTTCATTAAGGTTTGATATCAATGAGAATTTTTGTAACATTTTTAATAAAGTAAATTGGGATTTTCTTTTATAATCTTTTTCATTCCTCGAAAGATTAAAAGTTTATCATAAATTGCGTGATCGAAATAATTTGCTAAAAATTGCCCATCTCCACCAGTGAAATAAAGCTTTTTATTTTGAGCGGCATCTTTTATCAGTAGGTAAATTCCTTTAAAAACACCATAACTTAAAGCATCCATAGTTTTTTGTGGGAATGCATCAAGACTAACTTGAGTGTTAAATTCACTTTTTAATCGTGGTGAAATATGGCTATAAATTTTTTTATAATTTGCAATACCTGGCAAGATAAAACCACCAAGATGTATAGAATTAGAAATAATATCAATTGTAATAGCACTACCTGCATCTACAACAACTCCATCTTCAATAGTATAACAAGCTGCTATGCGATCGATTCCTAATCCTTGATAAATTGTATCAAATAAAAAATAAGGTTCAAGATTGATAAAATTTTTTTGATTTTTTAAATGTTCTTTGAGATGTTCATTGACATTGATATAAAAAATTTTTTGTTCATTTTTAAATTCTAAAAACTGATCTATACTAAGAGTAAAATATTTGTTATCATCTAGGAAATTAGCATTTGAATTCCCAATATCACAGAGTAGCATAGATATTAAATCCTTTCATTTCTAGATGATTTTTTGCTTTAGAGCAAAGAGAAGCCATGCTAAAAAAATATTTGTTATTTATGTTAATTTGCTGTGCTAGATTTTCTAAAAATAAGGCATCTTTCATTAAAAATTTTGTTTTTCCTGTATACATAAAAAGAATGTTATTTTGATCTTTAGCACAAATATAACTTTTTTTTCTAGTCAACATACTTAAGTCATAGGGCTTTAAATTTAATTTTAAAGCCTTTATTGTTTGTTCTAAAATTTTTATCATAGCAAATCTAAAATTTTATCTCCGTAGTAAAATTTACCATTTCCCATGAAAGAAATTTTATCAACAGCTTCTGAAAGTTTAAATACTTGTGCATTATCTAAATTTAGATTCATTTTGATAAGATAGCCTGTTTTTTCAAAAATATATAAATAATTATTGTATATATTGCTTTTTACAAAAATAGCAAATTCAAATTTTTTTTCCGCAATTTTTCTTAAGTTATAATCAGTTTTAATAATAGTGCCATCTTTTTCTAGTATAAAAATACCATCATCGCTAAGTGCAACATCTTTTATGTCAGCGTCAAGATAAAGAGTTCTAGCAGGGCTTACAACAATGATTTTTTTAGCTGTTGCTGCTATAAGTTTATCTCCGATTACACTTAGATGGATTACATTGTTGAAAAAATTTTCTGCTGAAATAACCACATCTTTAATGATTTGAAGATTGTTTCTTGAAAGAATTAAAATTTTACCATCTAGTGTTGGATAAACGATGATATTGTCTAAAAATATAGGATTAGCGGTACGACTGTCTTGGGCTGGAGCTGAGGTTAGGGTTTGACTGAATTTAATACCCAAAGAACGATTTGCAAGAACTATAGTATTGTTTGCAAGTACAAGGGCTAAATCATCTCCATTAGAAGCTACTCCTACAATACTAGCGTCAAATTGAAAATTATAAATTTCATTATAAGGATTGTCAAAAATTTTTAAATTTCCATTATTATCTGCAGTAAAATATTCCCCATCTTGATAAGCTAGAAGCATATAATTTTTAGGAAGTTTAAACTTGTCTATGGAGATATTATTTTTTAAGATAGCTGTATTATTGCTAAGTTTTGCAGAAACTAGATTCCAATCAACGATTTTACTTTTTAAATTGCTATTATGACTTAAGTCTCCATCGGTTTGTTTTGGTTCAAAATATTGTCTTTTGGTGCCACAAGCACATAGAAATATTAAACAAAATAGTGTTAAAAATATTTTTTTCATTGTGTAATGCCTTGATAATGTTTGAGGTTTTTAGTTATTTGATTTAAACTTGAATTTTCTTTTATCTGAGAAAGTAAAACATTAGCTTCTTCGATTTTATTTTGCTCTAAAAGTTTGTAAGCTTCTAATAATTTATCATAATTTTTTAAAAATATCGATTTATCTCCTAAAGATAATGCGATAATATTTTTAAGTAAAGTGTTTGTTTGAGCATTATTATAAATTTGTTTTAGTTCATTTTGGAGAGTTGTATTATTGAAATCATTAATATTTTCTTTTAGTAAAAAGATAGCGTAAAGATTGGTATTTTTATTTTTAAGTTGTTCTAAAAGATTTTTATTACTAGGATCTTGTATTAGATTGGCATAAATTTCATTTGCTTCTTTTGTTTTATAATCGTTTATTTTTGAGATTATAAAATTTCCAGCAAACCAAGCAACTAAAATTATCACAACAGCAGATATATAAAATTTATACTTGCGTATAAATCTCTCTCCTTTGATAAAATTTTCTATAAATTGTTCTTCTGTGTTAAGTTCATTTTTAACAGCTTTTAAATTATCTTTTAGTCCCAAAATTTATCCTTGAAAAAATATTTTTATTTTTGTATAGAAAAATTATGGTATTGTATCATATAAATTGCAAAATATCCTAAACAATTTAAAGCTTTTTATGATATAATTTTCAAAATTTTAACTTTTTTATTAAGGTTTAAGAAATGCAAATCGATGAGAAATTATTAAGCAAGCTTGAAAAATTAAGTGCTTTACAAATAACAGAAAACAGAAATGAAACTATTGCACAGTTAAGTGAAATTGTTAATTTTGTTGAAAAATTAAACGAACTTGATCTAGATTCCCAAGAGATTACTGTAAGTACTATAAAAGGTGGAGCTCCTTTAAGGATCGATGAGATAAGAAATAGCAATGTTATTGATGAGGTTTTAGATTGTGCTCCAAAAAAACAAGAACATTTTTTTGTTGTTCCTAAAATCATAGAATGATTAACTTAGCATTTAGTGCTTATTTGTAGAATAAATTTAAAACAAAAAATCAGAGAGTGATTGAAATGAATTTTTATTGGTTTGATGCTTTTATTTTAGGATTTACCTTACTTTTAGGGCTTAAGGGTATTATCAATGGTTTGATAAAAGAAATTTTTGGACTTTTGGGTATTATTGGTGGTGTTTTTATTGCTTCAAAATACGCAACTCAAGCGGCTGAATTTATACAAAGTACTTTTTATAAGATAGAAAATCAAAGTTTAGCTGGATTTGCTGGGTTTTTGGTCATATTAATTATTTTTTGGATAGTTTGTTTGTTGGCAGGTAGTTTTCTTTCTAGGTTGATTAAATTAAGTGGCCTAGGTTTTTTAGATCGTATTGGTGGCTTTATATTTGGCGGGGCAAAAATCTTTTTAATTTTTGCAATTTTAGTTTTTTGTGTAGCAAAAATCGATTTTTTAAATGATAAATTAGATAATTTTGCTAAAAATAGCTATACTTTGAATTTGCTTAAAGAAACTGGATCTTTTATTATGAATCAACCTTTAACAGAAAATAGTCTAGATCATGCTAGTGAAAAGTTGCAAGATATTGTAAGTGATTTAAACAATACTCAAAAAGGGGAGTGATATGCTGATAGAAAATGTGGAATATGATGTTTTACTTGAGAGATTTAAAAAAATATTAAGACAAGGCGGACTTAAATATACCAAGCAAAGAGAAGTACTTTTAAAAACTCTTTATCACAGTGATACTCATTACACACCCGAAAGTTTATATATGGAAATCAAACAAGCTGAACCCGATTTAAATGTAGGAATTGCAACTGTTTATCGTACTTTAAATTTGCTTGAAGAAGCAGAAATGGTAACTTCCATTTCTTTTGGTTCAGCAGGTAAAAAATACGAGCTTGCTAATAAACCTCACCATGATCATATGATATGTAAAAATTGCGGAAAAATTATAGAGTTTGAAAATCCTATTATAGAAAGACAGCAAGCCTTGATTGCAAAAGAACATGGTTTTAAACTTACAGGGCATTTGATGCAGCTTTATGGTGTTTGTGGTGATTGTAATAATCAAAAAGCAAAGGTAAAAATATAAATGTTTGATAATATTTTAGAGCAGCAAAGAATAGAAAAAGCTAAGGAATTAAAAAAATTAGGGATCAATCCTTATCCTCATTTTTTAGAAAAAGAAATGTCTTTAAAGACTTTTAAGGATAAATTTTCTTATATTTTAGAGCAAGTTGAAAAAAGGGATGAAAGTATCAATGCTGTTGTTGCAGGACGTTTGAAACTTTTGCGTATAGCTGGGAAATCGATTTTTGCAAACATTGAAGATGAGGATACAAATTTACAAATTTATTTTAGTAAAGATAGCGTAGGCGAAGAACTTTATACGATTTTAAAAAAGAATTTAGAGGTGGGTGATATTGTTTTGGTTAAAGGTTTTCCTTTTGTAACTAAAACAGGCGAGTTTAGTTTGCATGCAAGTGAAGTAAAACTCGCTACAAAAGCTATTGTTCCTTTACCTGAAAAATATCATGGATTAACAGATATTGAGCAAAGATATCGTAAACGTTATGTTGATATGATAATGAATGCAGAAGTTAGAAAAGATTTTTTAGTGCGTTCTAAAGTGGTGAGTTTGATTCGTCATTTTTTTGAAAATAAAGGCTTTTTAGAAGTAGAAACTCCTATGATGCATCCGATTGCAGGTGGAGCAAACGCTAAGCCTTTTGTAACTTTTCACAATTCTTTAGGTGTAGAAAGATTTTTAAGAATTGCTCCAGAACTTTATCTTAAAAGACTTGTAGTGGGTGGTTTTGAGGCAGTTTTTGAAATCAATCGTTGCTTTAGAAATGAAGGTATGGATTTAACTCATAATCCCGAATTTACAACTATAGAATTTTATTGGGCTTATCATAATTATAAAGATTTAATGGATTTAACTGAAGAACTTTTTGCTTTACTTTTAGATAAGCTTAATTTGGGAAAAACAATAGAATTTGATGGAAAAATGATAGATTTTTCTAAACCTTTTGAAAGAATAACCTATAAAGATGCACTTTGTAAATATGGTGGTTTAGATAGGGATTTAATCGAAGATAAAGAAAAAATTCTTACTAAATTAAAAGCTGATGGTTTTGAAGCGAATGAAAAGCTTGAACTTGGACATTTACAAGCTGAACTTTTTGATAATTATGTGGAAGAAAAATTGATCAATCCTACTTTTGTGATTGATTTTCCTATTTCCATAAGTCCTTTATCAAGACGTAGCGATGAGGATTCTCAGATTGCTGAGAGATTTGAGTTGTTTATTTGTGGAAGAGAATTGGCAAATGGTTTTAATGAGCTTAATGATCCTCTTGATCAATATGAGAGATTTTTAAAACAAATTGAAGCTAAAAATGCAGGCGATGAAGAGGCTTGTGAAATGGATGAAGATTTTGTAAATGCTTTGGGTTATGGAATGCCTCCAACGGCAGGGCAGGGTATAGGCATAGATAGACTTGTTATGCTTTTGACAAATAAAAAATCTATTCGAGATGTGATATTGTTTCCTGCAATGCGTCCATTAAAATCAGAACTAAAGGAGAAAGAATGAGTTTAGAAATGTTTGATAAAGAAATTTTTGATTTGACAAACAAAGAGTTAGAGCGTCAATGTGAAGGTCTTGAAATGATAGCGAGTGAAAATTTCACTTTGCCTGAAGTAATGGAAGTTATGGGAAGTATTTTGACAAACAAATACGCAGAGGGTTATCCGGGTAAAAGATATTATGGTGGTTGTGAATTTGTTGATGAGATTGAAACTCTAGCTATTGAAAGATGTAAAAAACTTTTTAATTGTAAATTTGCTAATGTTCAGCCTAATTCAGGTTCTCAAGCTAATCAAGGTGTTTATGCGGCTTTGATTAATCCAGGTGATAAAATTTTAGGAATGGATTTAAGTCATGGTGGACATTTAACTCATGGTGCAAAAGTAAGTTCTTCAGGTAAAATGTACGAAAGTTGTTTTTACGGCGTAGAACTTGATGGAAGAATTGATTATGAAAAAGTAAGAGAAATTGCTAAAAAAGAAAAGCCAAAACTTATAGTTTGTGGAGCTAGTGCTTATGCAAGAGTGATTGATTTTGCTAAATTTAGAGAAATCGCTGATGAAATAGGCGCCTATCTTTTTGCTGATATAGCGCATATTGCAGGTCTTGTTGTAGCAGGCGAACATCCAAGTCCTTTTCCACACGCTCATGTAGTAAGTTCAACTACGCATAAAACTTTGCGTGGCCCAAGAGGTGGTATTATTATGACAAATGATGAAGAGCTTGCTAAAAAAATTAATTCTGCCATTTTTCCAGGTATTCAAGGTGGTCCTTTGATGCATGTAATTGCTGCAAAAGCAGTAGGATTTAAATTTAATCTTAGCGATGAGTGGAAAGTTTATGCAAAACAAGTAAGAACCAATGCTCAAGTTTTAGCTAATGTTTTAATGGATAGAAAATTTAAACTTGTTAGCGATGGAACGGATAATCACCTTGTTTTAATGAGTTTTTTAGATCGTGAGTTTAGTGGAAAAGATGCAGATTCAGCTCTTGGAAATGCAGGTATTACCGCAAATAAAAATACCGTTCCAGGAGAGATTAGAAGTCCTTTTATCACAAGTGGATTAAGACTTGGAACTCCAGCCCTTACTGCCAGAGGTTTTAAAGAAAAAGAAATGGAAATTGTGTCAAATTATATTGCAGATATTTTAGATGATATTAATAATGAAAAATTACAAGAGAATATTAAACAAGAATTAAAAAAACTTGCAAGTAGTTTTATTATTTATGAAAGGGCTATGTTTTGATTTCACCAATGGATATGTCGCTAATTAAAATAATTGGCGATCATTATTATATAAGACGCGATAAAATTGTAAATAAAATTACACATAGAGGTCGCTTATTTTTTGATAAATTTGAAAGAGTTGATGCTCCTTTAAATTTAAATGTCATGAGAGAACACGCTGCTAAAAAAATTGTTGTCGCTCATGATTTAATAACAAAAGATAATAAAGTAGAAAATATTGTCTTTGATTATAATGGTTTTAATGCTGAAAGATTTTATCACCGTGCGCAACTTATTTTAAGAGAAGAAGGTTTTATAAATTTTACAGCTTATAAGACTAAAACTCCAGGACATTTACATCTTTATATTCATAAAGGACATACGGCGTTAAACGAAGGTTATTCTTTAGCGTCTAAACTTTCAATGATGTTTGCAAGTAAAATGCCAGTAGAATGGAAGGTGTTTCCTAGTATGGATGTACCTAGGGAATTTAATATTTTAATATTGCCTTATGAGGTTTATCAAAAAGAACGAGGAAGTTCTTGGTCTAAGCATATGTAAGAAAGGACAAATTATGGAAAATCAAAAAAATGAATTTGATGATATTATTTTAGAAAAAAGTAATAAAAGTGAAAAAGTAAAAAAAATTCTTTTACGAGTTATTGCTTTAGTTATTTTGTTTTTAGCTATCATGATAGTTATGAAGCTTATTAATGGTAGCGGTGATGAAAATGCGCAAAATCAAAGTGTATTGCCAAGTGAACCTATAGCAACTCAAGACAATAACAATGATACTTCTTTTGAAAGTATGCCAATTACAGATAATACTTCAGCAGAAGATCAATTTGAGGCATTAAGAAAACAATTCCAAGATGAACAAAATACAACTCAAAATACAACAACCTCTAGTTCAAATAACAATGATACTACAAATTTTGCTATGCCTGATCAAGAAGTTCCAGCAGAACCAACAGCAACTACTTCAGAAAATACCACTCCGCAAGTAAGTGCTCCCAAACAAGAAGTAAAACAAACTGCAAAACCTAAAGAAGAAGCAAAAAAACAAACAGCTGTAAAAAAAGAAAAAGAAAGCGCAAAACAAACCTCTAAAAAAGAACAAAATGCAAATGATTTGTTTAAAAATGTTGATGCTAAACCTGTGCATCCAAGTGGTTTAGCATCGGGCATTTATGTGCAAATTTTCTCAGTAAGTAATTTAGATCAAAAATCAAAAGAACTTGCTTCTGTAAAGCAAAAAGGTTATGATTATAAACTTTATAAAACTACAGTTGGAGGTAAAGAAATTACCAAGGTTTTAATAGGACCATTTGAAAAGGCAGATATTGCAGCAGAACTTGCTAAAATCCGTAAGGATATTGCAAAAGATGCTTTTTCTTTCACTTTAAAATGAAATTTTTAGCAGTTATAGGCGATCCTATTTCTCACTCTAAATCGCCTAGAATGCATAATAATGCTATTAATGCCTTAGGGCTTGATAGCATTTATACACGCTATCATTTAAGAAATGCTAACTGTTTAAGAGAAGATTTTTTTAAATTAGGACTTAGTGGAGCTAATATTACTTTGCCTTTTAAGGAAAAAGCTTTAGATATTGCTGATGTGAAGGATGATTTTGCTAGAAATATTGGCTCTGCAAATACTTTATGCTTAAAAGAAGATAAAATTTACGCTTATAATACTGATGCTTTAGGTTTTTTAGAAGCTATTAAGGATTTTGATAATATAAAAAAAGCTTTGATTTTGGGTGCCGGTGGTACAGCTTTGGCGCTTGCTTACGCTTTAAAACAAAAAGGTGTAGAAGTGTATGTAGCTAATCGTAGCAAAGAAAGATTTAAAGATTTCTTAGCTTATCCAACTTATCTTTATAAAAACTTGCAAGATTTTGACTTTGATTTGGTTGTAAATTCAACTTCTGCTGGATTAAAAGATGAAAATTTACCTTGTGATAGAAAGCTTTTGGATAGAATTTTACCTAAAGCTAAATTTGCTTTTGAAGTAATTTATGGCAGAGAAACACCTTTTTATGGATTATGTAAAGAGTATCATTTAAAAATTAAAGATGGACTTGATATGCTTTTATGGCAAGGAGTTTTTGCTTTTGAACTTTTTTTTGAAATACGAGATAAAAGAGAGATGATAAAAAATGCAATGCAACAGGCATTGATTTTAAAGTAGAATGATAGTTATTTTTTTGCATAAGAAAAACTTATTTTTTGTGTGAGAAAGTTTAATTTTCCCACAAGTTTTATCATTCAAATATTTCTACTCCATCTTGATTTTTACTTTGATTATTTTGATTTGTTGAAGATGGATTTGTAGGAATATTTTGTGTAGGCGTGTTTTCAATTGTATTATTTTGATTAGAATTTGTTTGAGGCAAGCTTTCTTCAAAGGTAGCATCGCCATCAAAACTATTAAAACCACTGTTTGTATTAGGTATAGTTTTGCCTATGTCTGTTGCTTTTGGTAGATTGTTATAAAGTGTATTTAATGTATTTTTATAAAAAGCTAAAAAACTTTTATCAATTTCAAAAGCAGGTTGCTCTAAACCTTTATTGAGTTGAGTTGGTACGGTGGAGATAGTAGTTTTAAACATATTAACCCCATCATCATTTTTAATAGGATAGTTAAGCGCAACTAAAGAATCTAGTTTAGTGCTACTTGAAAGATTGGTTGAATTTTGTGGATTGTGTGCATCTATAAAATCTATTTTACCTTTAAAATTTATACCTAAATTGGATTTTACATAATCTCCACTCATAAAATTGCTTGTTTTTTGTGCATTTTTTTCTTCCGTATAAATACTGATTGAACTTTTAAGAGTGTAGTCTGGATTAGTAGTAACTATTTTATAGCCTTTTAGTTGAGCGATGGTTTTGATCTGCTCTTCTAAATTTCGTTTTAAAAGATCAATTTCTTTTTCTATGCGAATTTTAAGCACTGAATTTTCAAAATAATCAGAATAATTGTTATTTTGTTCTATATTAATAGGCTCAAGAGCAATGCTTACTCCAGAATCAATAGGTTCAACCTTTGTTGGAACTTGGGGTTTAAAATTTGGCATAGAAACATTGACAAAATTACTGCTTGTACCCCCACAAGCTGCTAAAATTAACATACTACTAGCAAGCAAAATATACTTTTTCATTTTTTACCTTTATTTAATGTGTTTGTGTTAATTATAGCAAGTTAAAGTTTTTTTGTTATATTTTTATAAAAGAAAATTAGGAAAGATATATGGAATTTTGGCAGCATATTTATTCAAATTTTAATGTTATAGCTTTTAGCATCTTTGGTTTAAAGGTGCATTGGTATGGCATTATGTATGTTATAGCTTTGCTTTTGGCTTTGCTTTTGGCTAAATTTTTTTTAAGAAAATTTCAACTAGACATTAATGAAAAACATTTGGATAGTTATTTTATATGGGTTGAAATAGGGGTTATTTTAGGTGCAAGGCTTGGATATATTTTGATTTATGATGCAAATACTATGTATTATATTACTCATCCTTGGCAAATTTTTAATCCTTATATTAATGGTGAATTTGTAGGTATTCGAGGTATGAGTTATCATGGAGCAATTATAGGATTTTTGATAGCTACTTTATTGTTTTGTAAAAAATATAAAACAAATCCTTGGATTTTTCTTGATTTGGTTGCTTTAAGTGTTCCATTGGCTTATGTTTTTGGTCGTATAGGAAATTTTTTAAATCAAGAGCTTTTTGGTCGCATTACAAATGTGCCTTGGGGAATTTATGTTGATGGAGTATTGCGCCATCCATCGCAACTTTATGAAGCATTTTTAGAAGGTATTGTTGTTTTTATTATAGTTTATTTAGCAAGATTTAAGCAAAGCTTTCAAGGGGAATTGATTCTTGTGTATGCTGGTGCTTATTCATTGGCAAGATTTATATGTGAATTTTATCGCGAGCCTGATTTTGGTATAGGTTTTGTTTTATGGGGTATGAGTATGGGACAAATTTTAAGTTTTATAATGTTTATAACAGCTTTGTTAGTTTATATTTGTATAAAGTTTAAAAAAGTAAATATTTAATCTATCTTAAAGACTTTTGTAATATAATGAAATGGATTTTTTTAATTTCTTTTTACAAAGGAGTAAAGATGCGTGAGCTTATCGAAGGTTATTTGGGTAAGAGCATTGAGGGCAAAAAAAGTAAAATGCCTGCGAAATTAGACTTTATCCAAAGTGCTTCAGGGCTTTTTTTAGGTCTTTTTATGTGGGTGCATATGCTTTTTGTTTCTACAATTTTAGTCAGTGAGGATTTTTTTAATTCTGTGGTGCATTTTTTAGAATTAAAATTTGTTTACGATAATCCTGTTATGAGTTATCTTACTTCATTTTTAGCCGCCTGTGTTTTAGTGGTTTTTTTCGTTCATGCTTTACTTGCAATGAGAAAATTTCCTATTAATTACCGTCAATATCAAATACTAAGAACACACAGTAAAAAAATGAATCACAGCGATACTTCGTTATGGTGGGTTCAAGCTTTTACAGGTTTTATTATGTTTTTCTTAGGTTCTGCTCATCTTATTTTTATTGTAACCAATGCAGATAAAATCAGCGGCGATATGTCAGGAGATAGGGTTGTAAGTCATTTTATGTGGCTTTTTTATGCTGTTCTTTTAGTCTGTGTTGAACTTCATGGAAGTATAGGGCTTTATAGACTTTGTGTTAAATGGGGTTGGTTTGAAGGAAAAAATGTAAAAGAAAGTCGTAAAAAGCTTAAAACTGCTAAATGGATAATCAGTATTTTCTTCCTAGTTTTAGGTGCGTTAAGTCTTGCAGCATTTATAAAAATAGGTTATGAAAACTACCAAAATCAAACCCAAACTACTGCGATGATAAAAAACTACAATGGAGCAAATTATGAATATACAATATAGTGATGCTTTAGTAATAGGCGGAGGATTAGCAGGTCTTAGAGCGGCTATTGAAGTAGCAAAGAGTGGCCAAAGTGTAACACTTTTAAGTATTTGTCCAGTGAAGCGTTCTCACTCTGCAGCGGTGCAAGGAGGTATGCAGGCAAGTTTAGCAAATGGGGCAAAAGGTGAGGGTGATAATGAAGATCTTCACTTCGCAGATACAGTAAAAGGAAGTGATTGGGGCTGTGATCAAGAAGTAGCAAGAATGTTTGCTCAAACTGCACCAAAAGCAGTGCGTGAACTTGCGGCTTGGGGTGTGCCTTGGACTAGAGTTACTAAAGGTCCAAGAACTGTTGTAATCAATGCACAAAAAACTGTGATTGAAGAAAAAGAAGAAGCGCACGGGCTTATTAATGCTAGAGATTTTGGTGGAACTAAAAAATGGAGAACTTGCTATATCGCAGATGCAACAGGGCATTGTATGCTTTATGGTGTAGCAAATGAAGCCATTAAGCACCAAGTAAAGATCATCGATAGAATGGAAGCGGTAAGAATCATCCATGATGGTAAAAAATGCTTAGGTGTAATTGCTAGAGATTTAACTAATGGACAACTCATTGCTTATATTGCAAGAGGAACCATGATAGCAACAGGGGGCTATGGTAGAATTTATAAACAAACTACAAATGCGGTAATTTGCGAAGGAACGGGTGCAGCCATCGCTCTTGAAACAGGGCTTTGCAGACTTTCAAATATGGAAGCAGTGCAATTTCATCCAACTCCTATTGTACCAAGCGGTATTTTGCTTACTGAAGGTTGTCGTGGTGATGGTGGAATTTTACGCGATGTGGATGGATATCGTTTTATGCCTGATTATGAACCAGAGAAAAAAGAACTTGCAAGCCGTGATGTGGTAAGTCGTAGAATGATGGAACATATTCGTAAAGGCAAAGGTGTAAAAAGCCCTTATGGGGATCATTTATGGCTTGATATTTCTATATTGGGTCGTGCTCATGTGGAAAAAAATCTCCGCGATGTACAAGATATTTGCAAAACTTTCAATGGTATTGATCCAGCAGATGAAGGTCCAAAAGGTTGGGCGCCAGTTCTTCCAATGCAGCATTATTCTATGGGTGGAATTAGAACTAAACCAACAGGTGAAAGTCAATGGCTAGAAGGACTTTTTGCTTGTGGAGAAGCAGCTTGCTGGGATATGCACGGATTTAATCGTTTAGGTGGAAATTCATGTGCTGAAACTGTTGTAGCAGGTATGATAGTGGGAGATTATTTTGCAGATTATTGCAAAAATAATGGTGAAGTAATTGACACAAATGTAGTAAAAGACTTCTTAACTAAAGAGTATCAATATTTAAAATCTTTAGTAGATAAAGAAGGTAAATATAATGTTTTTGAAATCAAAAACAGAATGAAAGAAATCATGTGGGATAAGGTGGCCATCTTTAGAACAGGTGAAGGTTTGAAAGAAGCAGTAGATGAACTTGAAAAACTTTATAAAGATTCTCAAGACGTTAAAGTACATTGTAAAGAACTTGATTGTGCAAATCCAGAGCTTGAAGAAGCGTATAGAGTGCCAAGAATGTTAAAAATAGCACTTTGCGTAGCTTATGGAGCGCTTTTAAGAACAGAAAGTCGCGGGGCGCATTATAGGGAAGATTATCCAAAAAGAGATGATTTAAATTGGATGAAAAGAACCAATACTTTTTGGGTAGAAGGCGAAACCTTACCACGCATAGAATACGAAGAGCTTGATATTATGAAAATGGAAATTCCACCAGCATTCCGTGGATATGGAGCTAAAGGAAATATTATAGAAAATCCTTTAAGTGAAAAACGCCAAGCTGAAGTGGATGCTATCCGTGAAAAAATGGAAGCTGAAGGTAAAGGTCGTTATGAAATTCAAAACGCTTTAATGCCTTATGAATTGCAAGCTAAATATAAAGCACCAAACCAAAGAATAGGAGTTGATTATGAGTAGAAAATTGACAATAAAGGCATTTAAATACAATCCTTTAAGCAAAATTTCTAAACCACATTTTGTGACTTATGAGCTTGAAGAAACTCCTTTTATGACGGTTTTTGTATGTTTGACTTTGATCCGTGAAAAAATGGATGCAGATCTGAGTTTTGACTTTGTTTGTCGTGCAGGGATTTGCGGATCTTGTGCAATGATGATTAATGGAGTGCCAAAACTTGCTTGTAAAACTTTGACTAAAGATTATCCTGATGGAGTGATAGAGCTTATGCCTATGCCTGCATTTAGACATATTAAAGATTTAAGCGTGAATACAGGCGAGTGGTTTGAAGACATGTGTAAACGTGTTGAAAGCTGGGTGCATAATGAAAAAGAAACTGATATTTCTAAACTTGAAGAACGTATTGAGCCAGAGGTTGCGGATGAAACTTTTGAACTTGATCGTTGTATAGAGTGTGGAATTTGTGTAGCTTCTTGTGCAACTAAACTTATGCGTCCAAATTTCATAGCTGCTACAGGACTTTTAAGAACAGCTAGATATTTACAAGATCCGCATGACCATAGAAGTGTGGAAGATTTTTATGAATTAGTGGGCGATGATGATGGTGTTTTTGGTTGTATGTCATTGCTTGCTTGTGAAGATAATTGCCCTAAAGAATTACCTTTGCAAAGTAAAATTGCTTACATGAGAAGACAACTTGTCGCTCAAAGAAATAAATAAATCTTTCCCCTTTTTAAGGGGAAGATTATGAAAGAATTATTCCAAAAAATTTGGCAAAATGAACTCCAATTTTTAAATTTTGATGCTAAATTTCAAGATAAAAACAAACTTGATACGGCCGAGTGTGCGATTATTTTAAGTGTCAATAAAGACAATTATGAAAGATATTTTCTCTTAAAAGAATTTCAAGAGCTTTGCAAAAAAATTGATTTAAGAGTGGATATTTTTAGTATACAAAATGCTCAAATTTGTATTTTAAATCTTTTTAAATCAGGTTTTGTTCCAAAGCAAGATTTACTTAAGGCTCTAAAAATTTTAGAAAAAATTTCGAAAAATACCGAAATATTTGATTTTATTTCACAAGAAAAAGTTCAAAGTATAGATCAAAAAGCTTTATTTCAAAATGATTTTAAAGAATTAAACACCATTAATTTAGAGCTTCAAAAGCTAAGTTTTGATGAAAATTTAAAATCAAGACTTCAAAAAACTTTGGAAAAATTTCAAAATTTAGAGTTTAATATAGCCATCACTGGCGTGATGAATGCAGGAAAATCAAGTCTTTTAAATGCTCTTTTAAAAGAAGATTTTTTAGGGGTTTCAAACATACCTGAAACAGCTAATTTAACAGTATTAAGCTATGGTAAGAGTGAAGAAGCAAAGATATATTTTTGGGATAAAAAAGAATGGCAAAATATACTTGAAAGTTCGCACTTTAATGCAGATTTAAAAGAATTTATTGACAAGCTGGATAAGAGTGTAAATATAGAGGATTTTATCAAAGATAAACCTTTAATACAAAATATCGCACTTTGTGAGCTTAAAAATTTCAGTTCAGCTAAAAATAAAATTTCAGCTTTAATTAAAAAAATAGAAATTAAAAGTCATTTAGCTTTTTTAAAAAATAATATTTCCATAGTTGATACTCCAGGACTTGATGATGTTGTAGTTCAAAGAGAAATTGTTACAAATGAGTATCTTAAAGAAAGTGATTTTTTAATTCATTTAATGAATGCTTCTCAAAGCTTAACTCAAAAAGATGCAGACTTTTTGGTGCATTGTCTTTTAAACTCAAGGCTGAGTAAGTTTTTAATTGTTTTAACTAAAGCGGATTTGTTAAGCAAAAAGGATTTAGAAGAAGTCATTGTTTATACCAAGGAAAGCTTAAAATCAAGACTTGTGGATTTAGATGAAAATTTAGTGGAAAAGATTGATTTTTTATGTGTGAGCGCTAAAATGGCAAGTGATTTTTATAAAGGTTTAGCATCTAATGAAAGCTTGCAAAAAAGTGGTATGCAAGAAGTTGAAAACTATCTTTTTAACGAGCTTTATGCAGGAGAAAAAAGTAAGATTGCCTTAAGAGCTTACAAAAAAGAATTGCATTTAGAGCTTAAAAATATTCTAAGCGAATATGAAATGCAAAATCGTCTTATTAAGGAGAATAAACAAGGTGTAAGTGAAGAAAATCAAAAGCTTTTACTTGAACTTCAAAAGCAAAACACCTTATTAAAAGAAGCACAAGATGAAATTTCAAATTCCGTTGCAAAACTTAAAAATATAGATAGTGGCATAGATAATCTTGTTTTACTTTTGGCTAAAAAATTAAAAGAACGTTTGATAGATGAGTTTAAATATTTGAAAAATAATGCACAAAAGCTTAATCTTTCTCGTATTTTAAATATAGTTGATATTACCACAAAAGATGGGATTAATGATATTTTAAGAGAAATTAAATTTGAAAATATTAAAAAAATCGAGGAGCTTAAAACAAATTTATCTTTAAAATATGATTTTTTAAAAGATGATTTTGACAATGGTTTTGAAGGTTTTAAAGATGGAATTTCAAAAAATATAGATAGTATTTTTCAAAGCGAAAAATTTGCACTTTTAAGATTGAAAATTGAAAAATTAAGCAATCTAAAATCAGATTTATATGAGCTTGAAACGAATTTAGATGCGGTTATTTTTGATACTTTTAAAGAATTTAAAATGAGCGAAATTTTAAACTCTTTAAATATCAATGGAGTATTTTTTGAGTTTTTAAATGATAAATTAAAACATTATGAAAAAAATCAAAAATCAAAATTAGAAAGTCTTGAAAAAGTTTTACAGAGTCTGAAAAATCAAGATGCTAATATTTTAAATTCTTTTGAAGAAAATTTAGAAAAAATTGAAAAATTAAAACAACTTGAAATGGGGCTTTTAAATGCAGATTAATCTTTTAAATGATTTTATAAAAGCCTATGAAAATACTTATAGTGTGAGTTTTGATGATAGTTTTAAAGGGCGTATTCAAGAGCTTTGCAAGGAACTTAACGAGCCTTTTATGCACGCAAGTTATGCTTTAGAAAATGAATTAAAAGAGCTTGTGTTTTCTTTGGATAAGAATGTTAATATCGCTATTATAGGGCAGTTTTCAAGTGGTAAATCAAGTTTGCTAAATTTGATCTTAGGGCGTAATTGTTTGCCTACGGGTGTTGTTCCTGTTACTTTTAAACCTACTTTTTTACGCTATGCAAAAGAATATTTTTTAAGAGTAGAATTTGAAGATGGAAGTGATATTATCACAAATATAGAAAAATTAGCCTTTTATACGGATCAAAGAAATGAAGTAAAACAAGCAAAAAGTTTGCATATTTTTGCACCCATTCCTTTACTTGAAAAAATCACTCTTGTAGATACTCCAGGTTTAAATGCAAATGAAAATGATACTTTAACAACTCTTGATGAGCTTAAAAATATTCATGGGGCGATTTGGTTAAGTTTAATTGATAATACAGGTAAAAAAAGTGAAGAAGATGCCATAAAAGCAAATTTAGAACTTTTAGGAGAAAATAGCATTTGTGTATTAAATCAAAAAGATAAATTAAGCACAGAAGAACTAGATAATGTTTTGAATTATGCAAAAAGTGTGTTTTTAAAATATTTTAATGAGCTTATTGCTATTTCTTGCAAAGAAGCTAAAGATGAGCAAAGCTATGAAAAATCTAATTTTCAATCTCTGCTTGATTTTTTAACTCAGCTAGATACAACAGCTTTAAAAGAAAAATTTGTTAAAAGAAAAATTTTAAATTTATGCGAAATTTTAGAAGATGAAAATCAACTTTTTGTAGGTATTTTTGATCGTTTATTAAATCAATTTCAAAGTTATGAAAAGCATTTACTTTTAGCGTATGAAAATTTTTTAAAAGAGATTGAAATTTTAAATCATCAGATTTTAGAACAGCTTAAAAGCATTAGCGAAAGAATTTCTAGTGAAATTTTTGCAAGTGTTAAGGAAAAAGATGCTTATTTTTACAAAGAAAGCAAAGGATTTTTAAAGAAAGATTTATACACAAGATATGATTATAAAGCGCCTTATATTTCAAGCGATGATGCTTTTTTGGCGATGTTTTATAATAGTGATGTGATGAGTAAAGAGTTTAAAAAAATCAAAAATGAACTTTATAAATCTTTTGAAGAAATCAAGATGAAATTAAAAGACTTTATAAACATACTTGAGAGAGAAATTTTGCTTTTTAAAGCAGAATTTTCAAATATACAAAAAGATCACATTTTCCAAAGTGATAAAAATTTTAGTGAATTAAGAGCTTTTTGCAATGCAAGTGATGAGTACTTTTTGAAAGATTTTAAGGAGCTTTTATTTAAAAGTATTTTAGAGCTTGATTTATTTTTTGAAAAATTAAATCTTAAGGCTTTTACAAATTATGAAAATGCTACGAAACTAAGCCTTGCATTTTTTAGTCGTAAAATCAATGAAAGTCGTGTTCTTTATGAGCTTGATAGTTCTGAATTCGTACTTTTTTATCCTAAAAAAAGCGAAATTTATGAAAGAGTTTTAAATGAATTAAATGTTTATGAGTTTGAAACTTTGCTTATTAATAAGCCTATTTTGACAAAAATTGCAAAAAATTTTTTAGAACAAAGTCAAAATTTAATCCAAGAAAAAAATAAATTTTTAGATCTTAAAAAAGCAGAACTTCAAAAAAGAAGAGCACAGATTTTAAATGTTAGAGAAAGTATAAAGGAAGATTAATGAGAATATTTTTAACTTTATTTTTATTTTTTAATTCATTATTTGCATTAAGTGAACTAGAAGAGGGTTTAAAACTTTACGAGGCAAATAAATTTGATAAAGCTTATGAAATTTTTAAAAGTCTTTGTGAAAAAGATATTTCTAAAGCTTGTTTTTCTTTAGCTTTTATGCATGAAAGTGCTAGGGGTGTGAGTAAGGATTTAAATCAAGCTTATAAATTTTATGATAAAGCTTGTAAATTGGGTTTAGCAAATGCGTGTTCTAATATGGCTTTGCTTTTGCAAAATCAAGGTTATAAAAATGAAGCTCTTTTGGCTTTTAATAAAGCTTGCACTTTAGGAGAATCGTTAAGTTGTAATAATATAGCTTTATTTTATGAAAAAGAAAAAGATGGACAAATGGCCTCAAGTTTTTATAAAAGATCTTGTGACTTAAAAAATGCAAGAGCTTGTTATCAGTTAGGATCTTTATATGATAAAGGAGAGCTTGTTAAAGCAAGTGTAAAATCTGCTCTTGCTTTTTATTCTAAATCTTGCACTTTAGGTTTTGGTGAGGCTTGTTATTTGCTAGGACGCTATAATCAACTAGAAAAACAAGATCTAACAAAGGCAAAAAGATATTTTGGTATGGCTTGTGATCAAAAACATCAAGAAGCTTGTGCAGCTTATAAAGAACTTAATTCTAAAGATATAGAGCTTTATTAAAAGTTCTATTTTCATTACTTTCAAAGATATACTTAAATAAAATTAAGAATAACACAAAATTTATCGCTTTTTAAAGTTAAATTTATATTAATAGGACTAATATAGTCTTGTTTAAATTATTATCAAGGAGAAGTAATGCAAGACAATATTATTGATCGCAGAAGCTTTTTTAAACTAGGGCTTCTAGGTGGTTCTGTAGTAGCAGCTAGCACTATAGGTGGCGGTGCTGTTTTAAAGGCAGCAGAACTTACGCATTCGCATCAAGCTTCACAAGGGAAATCAAATAAAGTTAGAGGTAGAATGTTTTTTCAAACTCAAACTGAATTTGATACCTTAAGTGCAGCCTGTGAAAGAATTTATCCTAAAGATGAGCAAGGAGAAGGAGCTATAGGTTTAGGCGTGCCTTATTTTATCGATAATCAGCTAGCTAGTGCTTATGGTTATAATGATAGAGAATATATGCAAGGGCCTTTCATGGAGGGCAAAGCCGAACAAGGCTATCAAACTCCTATGCAACGCAAAGATATTTTTTTAGAAGGTGTGCATGCTCTTGAAGAAAATGCTCAAAAGCGTTATAAAAAATCTTTTTCTTTGCTTAAAGGTGGAGATCAGGATAAAATTTTAAGCGATTTTAAAAAAGGAAAAATTCAAACTACAGGTTTTAAATCTTCTTATTTTTTCACACTTTTAAGAGATATGACAGTAGCTGGAGTTTTAGCTGATCCAATTTATGGCGGAAATGATAATAAAAATGGTTGGAGAATGATGCAATATCCAGGCGCACAAATGAGCTATGTGGATAAAATTGCAAGTGATGAATTTTTTAACATTGAACCTATGGGTTTAGCAGATATGGAGAGTTAAAATGGCTGAAGTATTAAAAAAAGTAGATGTGGTAACAGTTGGAGCAGGATGGACTGGAGGTATAGTGGCTGCAGAGCTTACTAAAGCAGGTTTGAATGTACTTAGTTTAGAACGCGGACATATGCAAAGTACTGAAAATTTTAATTTTATCCATGATGAGTGGAGATACGGGATTAATTATGGTTTGATGCAAGATTGCTCAAAAGACACTGTGACTTTTCGCCATGATCCTAGTGGTTTAGCCTTGCCTTATCGTAAAATGGGTTCGTTTTTATTGGGTAATAATGTTGGCGGTGCAGGGGTGCATTGGAATGGTTGGACTTTTAGGTTTATGCCTTATGACTTTGAAATTCAAACCCTAAGCAAACAAAGATATGGTAATAAATTAGGTAATGATTATACCTTGCAAGATTGGGGTGTGACTTATAAGGATATGGAGCCTTATTATGATAGATTTGAAAAAACCTGCGGGGTATCAGGTGAACCAAATCCTTTAGCGGAAAAAATGGGAGCTTTTAGATCTAGTCCTTATCCACAAGAACCTCTTGAAAATACTAAAATGCTTAAACGATTTGAAAGTGCAGCAAAAAGTTCAAATTTACACACTTATCGTTTGCCAGCTTCAAATTCTAAAGGTGGCTATACAAACCCTGATGGTCAAGATTTAGCTCCTTGTCAATACTGTGCGTATTGTGAGCGTTTTGGTTGTGAGTATGGCGCAAAAGCAAGTCCTTTAAACACAGTAATTCCAAAGGCTATGAGCACAGGTAAATACACCATACGCACTTATAGCAATGTAACGCAAATTCTTAAAAAAGACGGAAAAGTAACAGGGGTAAAATTTGTCGATACTAGAACGATGAAAGAGTATATCCAGCCTGCTGATATAGTTGTACTTACAAGTTATATGTTTAACAATGCTAAGCTTTTAATGGTAAGTAACATAGGCGAGCAATACGATCCAAAAACAGGTAAAGGAACTTTAGGTAGAAATTATTGTTATCAAATGAACATGGGCACAACAGCTTTCTTTGATGAGCAATTTAACACCTTCATGGGTTCAGGTGCTTTAGGAACTACGAGTGATGATTTTAACGGAGATAATTTTGATCATTCTAAGGAAAAATTCCTTCATGGAGCTATGATTTATAGCGTTCAGCTTGGAACTCGCCCTATACAATCAGCCCCACTTCCAGCAGGAGCTCCAACTTGGGGTGCCGAATTTAAAAAAGCATTAAACTATAATTTCACAAGAGCTATTACCGTAGGAGGGCAAGGTGCTTCTTTGCCTCATAAGAATAATTATTTAAGTCTTGATCCAACTTATAAAGATGCTTTTGGTATGCCACTTTTACGCTTAACTTATAATTTCACCGATCAAGATAGAGCTTTACATAAATTTATCACAGATAAAACAGCTGAGGTAGCAAAAAGAATGCAAGGAGTAAAATCAATCAAAAAAGGTGCTTATCTTAAGGATTATAGCGTTGTGCCTTATCAATCTACTCATAACACAGGTGGAACAACCATGGGCGCAGATAGAGAAACTAGTGTGGTTAATACTTATTTACAACACTGGGATGCGGATAATCTTTTTGTTGTAGGAGCAGGAAATTTCCAACACAATAGTGGATATAATCCAACTGATACTGTGGGAGCTTTGGCTTATCGCTGTGCTGAAGGTATTTTAAAATATCATAAAAGTGGAAAAAGCTTAGCTTGATAATAACTTGAGAGTTTTTGAAAACTCTCAAGATTATAAATTTTTAATTTTCTTCCGATATAGTATATAATATCAAGGAAGGCAAAAATGATTAATGGTATAAATTCTTATTCAAACTACAATTACACAAAAAGGCAAATGTAGTCTGCTCTTGGAGGGTGGTATGCAAGATGATTACTTTAAGTTTTTTTAATAGATATTTTGGAAATAATCCCCTGCAGACACTTACTAAAATTAGAGATGAAAGTATTGAAAATGCAAAAATTTAAATTATAAAAAGGATAAAAAATGTTAAATATTTTACATGCAAATTCAAGTCATCGTTTCCATAAATGTATGCCTAAGGAAGTTCATCAAATATATGATACTTTAAAGCTTATGGAACAGCAAGAAGATACAAAAAAAGTAGAAGCCAAAAAAGAAGAGCAAAGTAATTCTACAAATACAGATAAAGCAGATAATAAAAAAGATAAATTTTTAGACATGTCCGTTTAGTTTTAAAACAAAGCTTTATTTATAAGGAAGATTGGCATAATTTTTTTTATTTAAATTAAGAATTTTAAGATGCGATATTGAATTTAATGTCGTTATTTTGTGAGTTTTGTTGATAAGTTCTAGCGACAAAATTTTTAAAGTCTTTATCAAAATTTGAATTTTTATCGTTGTTTTTTGAATCTTTATCTGTTTTTTCTAAGCTATTTTCTGAATTTTTGTCATCTTTTTCTTTATTTTCTTCTTCTTTTTCTTTGGCTTCTTCGGCTTTAAGTTTCATTGCTTCAGCTCTTGCTTCAAATTCCATTTTTGTAGCATTTGCTGCAACTTTATAGTCTTGTGGGCTAGGATCAGCAGGAGCCATAGCTGCTGCTGCGATTTGTCTTGCATTGGCTATAGTTTCTTCTGGTGTGTTTCCTTTTTGCATGCTGATAGGAACTTCGCCCGCTGTAGCATACATTTGATTATCAGGGCCTCTTGTGTAAGTAAAACTTGCAGCACCTGCTAAGCCGCCACCCGCTGCTTGATGTGCAGCTTCATGAGCCTTTACATTTCTATCGATACTTTGGAGTTCGCGAACTTGAGCTACTTCTTTTTGGCTTAGCTCTACGCCATTAACCATTTGGGTTTGTTCGCCATTTTTTTCTTTATCATCTTTATTTTCACTAAGATTTTTTTCATCTTTTTGAGTGGAATCAGATTGATTTGTTTTATCAAAAGAAGGTTTGCTAGAGTAGTAATCATAAGAGTTATAACTTGAACTAATTTGCATTTATCCTCCTTTTTGTTTTTTAAATTTTAGGAATTTTAACGCATTTTGACTTAAAAATTTGATAAATTTTGTAAAATAATCATAAATACAATTTCAAAGGAATGTAATGATTTATGAAAATGATTTGATTTATATAGAGAAAGAGGAGGCTCAAGTGCCTTGGCTTAAAATTTTTACTAAAGAAAATTATAAAGAATTTAGCGATTGTCCTTTAGAGTTGCAAAAGGAACTTTTTGAAAAAATTTTACTTTGTGAAAAGGCTATGATAGAATTTTACAAACCTGAAAAAATCAATATCGCCTCTTTTGCAAATTATGTGCCAAGGGTGCATTTTCATGTTATGGCAAGATTTAAAGAAGATGCGTTTTTTCCAGAGTGTATGTGGGGAAAACAGCAAAGAGAAGCAATAAAGCTTGATTTGCCTAAATTTGAAGAATTTGTAAAATTTTTAAATAGTAAAATTTTTTAATTTTTATTAATGATTTGTTATGTTTTATCTAATAAAATTTTTATATTGAAAATTACTATAAAAAAGGAAAAAAATGAAAAAAGTTTTATTAAGTTCATTGGTTGCGGTGTCTTTGTTAAGCACAGGTTTGTTTGCTAAAGAATATACTTTAGATAAAGCACATACAGATGTAGGTTTTAAAATCAAACATTTACAAATTAGCAATGTAAAAGGAAATTTCAAAGATTATTCTGCGGTGATTGATTTTGACCCTGCGAGTGCTGAATTTAAAAAGCTTGATGCAACTATAAAAATCGCATCTGTAAATACAGAAAATCAAACAAGAGATAATCACTTACAGCAAGATGATTTTTTCAAAGCAAAAAAATATCCTGATATGACTTTTACAATGAAAAAATATGAAAAAATCGATAATGAAAAAGGTAAAATGACAGGAACTTTAACTATAGCTGGAGTTTCTAAAGATATCGTTTTAGATACTGAAATCGGCGGTGTAGCTAAAGGCAAAGATGGAAAAGAAAAAATAGGCTTTTCTTTAAATGGAAAAATCAAACGCTCTGATTTTAAATTTGCGACAAGTACTTCAACTATTACTTTAAGTGATGATATTAATTTAAATATCGAAGTTGAAGCAAACGAAAAATAATTTTTTAGTCTAAGAGTCTTGCTCTTAGACTTTGTAAATTTTTATCCAAATTTTCTTCACTTTCTTGCCAAATTAATTTAAAATCTGGTTTAAAATTTTCATTTTCTAAATTAAATTCCGTGTTTTTCAAGGTGGATTCTAAAAAAGCAAGATGATTTAAAGCTTGATTTTTATCATTAAAAATTAAAATAAAATCATTGTCTACGATGAAAATTTTTGCTCTAAAGCGTTTTAAAATTTTTGCAATTTGTTTTAAGATGAGTTTGGCATAGCTTTCTTTAGTATCTTTTAGTTCATTAAAATGAAGCAAGGCAATGATATAGTTGTTTTTTCCCTTTGTAAAGCGTGTAAGGCTTTTTTCATTAGGTAGTTTTGTTAAGATGTCAAAAAAAGCCAATTTATAAGCGTGATTTAAAAGATAAAAACAAAAAACTAAACTTGCAAATTCAAAATACCTTATTCCTGCTCCTTCTTGGAATAAAAACTGAAAATATGCAGCAAAAAATGCGATAATAAGATAATATTCTTTAGTTTTAAAAGTTTTGATAAAAATGAGTATTAAGCCGACTAAAAAAAATAAAAATCCTAATTCACTCACAGGCTTAAAAAAATCTAATGCAATAAAATGAAATTCTAAACCAGCGCTATTAAAAGTAGTATTTCTAGGTAAAATGATGCTTAAAACGCCTATAAAAATAAGGGTTGTAATTGAAGCGATATTTTTTTTACTTAAAATTAAAGCATGGTGTTTTCCAAGGCAAAATAGAGTAAAAATCATAGGTAAAAACAAAGCCACAAATAAATTAGCTTGAAAAAAACTTGTATAAAAATAAGGCAACTTAGCTCCTAATAGCACTAAAGTTAAAAAGAAAATTCTTGAATTTTTAAAGTAAAAGGATAATACAAGTGCTGAAATTTCAAAAATAAAACTCAATGATATTAAAAAATCTAATAAAAACATTTCAAATCCTTGATTTTAATAAAAGTGATAATTGTATAGAAAAAAGCTTAAAAGTGGACTTTATTTAAATTTAGCAATCTCATCTTGTATAGTTTGTTCTATATGAAGTAATTCTTCATGAGTTTTTTTACTATTTTCTAAAAGTTCATCAAATTTAAAGCCAAGCATAACAATACGATATAAATTGGGTTTATATTTTCTCCAATTATATAAAGTGCTAACATCAATCTCTAGTTCATATGCCATATCACGCTTGCTCTTTTTTGTCATTTTTTACCTTAAAAATTTAGCCTTTAAAAAATTTTACATTAAAATTTCTTTATTAAAAACACTTGAAATATTCAATCTTTTATATAAAATATATTTAATATTTCAATATTAATTAAGTTATAGTATGGAATAATTCGAGATATTTTTTAATTTTCAAGGAGTAGTTATGGATTTCAATTCGGTTCTTTTCAGCATTGGCGATAAATTGCCAAAAGATGCAACATCTACCGTGATGCTAAAAGAGAAATTTGATCGCTTAAATGAGGATAAACAAAAAGAAGTAGTAGCACAGCTTCCAATGATAAAGCTAAAAAGTCCCGCTCTAGTATTTTGGGTAGGGACTTTTTTATTTGGTGCTTTTGGAGTGGGTCGTTTTATGATAGGAGATTGGGTTTTAGGGCTTATACGCTTGGGAATTACAATTGTAGCTATGTTTTGCGGTATTTTAATGATTACATATAGTGCTTTAGGGATAATATATGGTTTGTTGTGGCTTGTTAATTGGATTTGGTGGATTGTAGATATGTTTTTAGTGGGTAAAAAATTAAGAAAACAAAATTTTGAAAAGATTGCAAATATTATACAATAATTTCGAGTTTTTATGAAAAATAATCAAAAATAAGTTTGCAAAATATTTTTATCAAGTTTTTAGTAAATTTTGTTTTTGTGGCAAGTGAGGTTTAGAATTCTTAAGCAATAAAGAAAATTGCTTTTAAATATTTTGTCTGTTGTTCTAAATATTGCACAGGTTTTTTTAGAGATTACAAGTAAAATGGTGAACTTGGTACAGATGAAGAGAAACTAAAATATTATTTAGGTGAACAAAAAAGGAGGAAATTAATGAAATGTTTTAATGCGAAATTTATGTTTGTTGGAATTTTGGCAGTATTTTTGAGTGCTTGTGGTAGCGGTATTCCAAAATGTAGTGATCAAGATGTACAAAATGTTTTAACTGAGATTATTTTAGAACACAATTTTGGTAGATTTTCTGAGGTTGATCGTAAAAAGTTGAAATTTACTTATAGCGGTTTTATGAGCGATTTAACCGATAAGGAAAGTAAAACACAGTATTGTAAAGCTCAAGTAAAAGCAAATGGAAGTATTGATTCTCGCCCTTACAAATGGGATGCTTGGATCGAGTATTTTGCTAGATATACTGATGATGGTATGGTATATGTAGAAATTACCAGATAACTTTTTAAGGCAAAAATGCCTTAAAAAGTTAATTTTGAGGAGACTGGATATGGACTATAATGTTTTTCTTTTAAATATACAAGATAAAATAAATCAAGAAGATTTTTTCAATTTAAAGCTTAAGTTTGAACAATTACAAAATAAAAAAGAAGCTTTATCAAATTTGGTATTTTTAAGACTTCAAGATCCTATAAAACCTCTAATTATGAGTATGATATGTGGTTTTTTAAGTTTAGGTTGGTTGGCAATCGATAGATTTATGATAAAAGACTATGCATTAGGAATATTGCGTATAATATTATCTTTATTTCCTTGTGTGTTATTTTTGATACTAGGAATTAGCTATGAAAATGATTCTAACTTGGATATTTCTGAAATTTTTTTCGGGTTGTTTGGAATTTTTCTATTATTGGGCATTATTTGGTGGGGAGTAGATTTATTTTTAGTCTATAAAAAAATTAAAAAACAAAATTATAATAAAATTATAGAATTTATTTTTAACTATCAAAAAATTTAATTTTAAAATTAAAAATTCAAGCCTTTTTCGCTACAATTTCTTAAAAATTTTTATAAGTAAAAAATTTAAGGAAAATCATGGTTGAAGTAAAAAATCTTACTATGCGTTTTGCAAATCAGCTTTTATTTGAAAATGTTAATTTAAAACTTGTTCGAGGACAAAGATACGGACTTATCGGTGCTAATGGTGCGGGAAAATCGACTTTTTTGAAAATTCTTTCAGGAGAAATTGAGTCGAGTAGTGGTGAAATAGTATTTGATGAAGGTTTAAAAATCGCAGTTTTAGGACAGGATCAATTTGCCTTTGAAAACTACACCATCAAAGATGCGGTGATGTGTGCAAATAAGCGTTTATATGAGGCTTTAAAAGAAAAAGAAAAGCTTTATATGAGCGAGGAATTTACAGATGAGATCAATGAGCGTTTAGGTGAGCTTGAGATAATAACGGCTGAAGAAGATCCAAATTATGATTGTGAAACGCGTTGTGAAAAAATTTTAAGTTCTTTAAAGATTAAAGATTTTGATGCTTTGATGAGCACCTTGCAAAGTGCGGATAAATTTAAAGTCTTACTAGCTCAAGTTTTATTTTTGGGTGCTGATGTGCTTTTTTTAGATGAGCCTACAAATAACCTTGATTTAGAGGCGATTTCTTGGCTTGAAAATGAGCTTTTAAGACATGAAGGAACTTTAGTTGTCATCTCTCATGATAGGCATTTTTTAAATAAAATTTGTACAAGAATTTTGGATGTGGATTTTAAACAAATTCGTGATTTTGCGGGAAATTACGATGATTGGTATATGGCTTCAACGCTTTTGGCAAAACAAGTTGAGCTTAAACGCGATAAAACCTTAAAAGAAAGAGAAGAATTAGAAAATTTTATTCGCCGTTTTAGTGCAAATGCTTCTAAGGCAAAACAAGCCACAAGCCGTGCTAAGGCACTTGAAAAACTAGAGCTTGAAGAGATTAAAATTTCAAGCCGTAGAGATCCTAGTATAGTTTTTAGAACCAATCGTGAAATAGGTAATGAAGTTTTAGAATTTAAAGGTATAGGCAAGGCTTATGATAAACAACTATTTTCAAATTTGGAGCTAAAAATAGAAAAAAATGATAAAATCGCTTTGATCGGGGCAAATGGTGTGGGCAAAAGTACTTTGGCAAAAATCATTGCCCATGCTATAAGTCCAGATAGTGGATCTATACATCTTGGGGCAACTATAGAGCTTGGATATTTTCCTCAAGATACAAGTAATTTAATTTGTGAAAATTTGAAACTTTACGAATGGCTTATGAGTGAAAAATTTAAAGATCTAGATGAAATCCGTAAGTGTTTAGGTAGAATGCTTTTTAGTGGCAGTGATCAAGAAAAGATGGCAGCAAGTTTAAGTGGGGGTGAAAAACACCGTTTAATGCTTTCTCGTTTAATGCTAGAGCGTCCAAATTTCTTGCTTTTAGATGAGCCTGATAACCATTTAGATCTTGAAAGTATTATTGCACTAGGTGAAGCTTTGTATAATTTCAAAGGTGTAGTGCTTTGTATCAGCCACGATAGGGAGTTAGTTTCTGCTTTTGCTAATAGAATTTGGCATTTAGAAAATGGTAAGCTTACAGATTTTCATGGAACTTATCAAGAATTTTTAGGAGAAAATGATGGCTAAATTTAGAATTCAATACAGCGCAGGTTTTGGGCACTATACGCAAAATCACAAGGGTTTTGGGCCTACGATTTATATAGAAGAAGTGGTAGAGTTTGATAATGGCAAGGATTATTTTGATTATATAGATTTTTATAAAACTTATTCAAAGAGCGATGATACTTATTTTCATATTAGTTTTTTAGAAGATAGACCTCTAAGCGATAAAGAAATCACGATTCGCAATGAATACCGCAAAATGCGTGATGAAAACTGTAAAAAAGCCAAGGAAGAATTTATAGCCAATAATGAGCTTGATGTGGAGCATTTACCTACTCATCATGATTGAAAAACATTAATTTTTGCATAAAAAAGGAACACTTTTTGCTTGTATAGTTTTTGCATATTTTGAAAGGAGAAAACTATGCAGGTAAATTATAGAACGATCAGCTCGTATGAATACGATGCTATTAGTGGTCAGTATAAACAGGTGGATAAACAGGTTGAAGATTATTCTTCATCTGGAAATTCTGATTTTATGGATATATTAAATAAGGCGGATGAGAAGTCAAGCGGAGATGCTTTAAATTCTAGCAATAGTTTTCAAAGCAATGCGCAAAACTCAAATTCAAATTTAAGTAATTATGCTCAAATGTCAAATGTTTACGCTTATCGTTTTAGACAAAATGAAGGCGAGTTGTCTATGAGAGCTCAAAGTGCTAGCGTTCACAATGATCTTACACAACAAGGTGCAAATGAACAAAGTAAGAATAATACTTTGTTAAATGATTTATTGAACGCAATTTAATCAAAAGCTCCATTTTGGAGCTTTTGTATTTACTTGCAAGAATTTATAATTTCTCTATTTCAAAAGGTGCAAAATTTTTACAAAAAATTTCAAATTCTTGCTCCTCTTTTTCATTTAATTTGATATGTAATATAGCTTTGCAATCCTTAAAATCTTTTGTGAAATTAAAAGAATAAGTTTTTAAAAAATGTTCAAAACGATTTAAATTTTTTAAATCAATAGCAATGGTTATATTTTTTTTCAATTCGAATGAAAGTAAAGAAGAATTATTAATCACGGCATTTGCCGCATCACTATAGGCTCTTACAAGTCCCCCTGTACCAAGTTTTATACCGCCAAAATATCTTACAGTGATTAAAGCCGCATTGATAAGATCATAGCCCCTTAGAACATTTAAAGTTGGCATTCCAGAAGTTCCTTTAGGCTCTCCATCATCGCTTTTATCTTCTACAATTTGATTAAAATCATTTAAAACACGATAAGCATAGACAAAATGAACAGCTTTTGGATGCTCTTTTTTTAGCGTTTCTATTAAAAATTTAAAATCTTTAAAAGGGCAAAGAAAAGATAAGAAAATAGATTTTTTAATATCGATTTGTGTTTGAAAAATTTGATCAATAGTTTGCATTTTTGCCTTTTTTGTTTAAAATTATACTTATAAAAACTAAAATCAATTTGATGTTAATTTTTAAGATATTTGATATTTATATGATTTGCATTGATATTTTAAGTTTAATTTTGTAAAATTTTCATTATGGAAAAAATCAAAAATTATAAACTTATCATCATTTTACTTAGTCTTGATTTGTTGGCTTTGCTTTATGGAATTTCAACACTGAGTATTAGTGCTGATGAAGCTGATATTTATTTTGGTGAGCAGGGTAAATCACTTATTTTTTCCCATAGTTTGCTTTATTATATATCTCATTTTGGAACTTTTATTTTTGGGCAAAATGATTTTGGTTTAAGGCTTCCTTTTTTATTTTTTCATTTTTTAAGTTGTTTGCTTTTGTATTTGCTAGCTTTAAAATATACTAAAACTAAAATTGATGCTTTTTTTTCTTTATTGTTATTTGTTTTATTGCCGGGTACTGTTGCAAGTGCTTTGCTGGTTAATGCCGCATCTTTGGTGATTTTTTTAACCCTTGCTATATTATGTGCTTACGAATATGAAAAAAAATGGCTTTTTTATATATTATTGATTATAGTATTATTTGTTGATAAATCTTTTAATATTTTATTTTTAACTTTTTTCTTTTTTGGGATTTATAAAAGAAATGCTATTTTATTTACCTTATCTCTTGTTTTGTTTGGAGCGAGTATTAGTTTTTATGGTTTTGATACAGGTGGTCGTCCAAGAGGTTATTTTTTAGATACTTTAGGAATTTTTGCTGCATGTTTTTCTCCTTTGGTTTTTGTGTATTTTTTTTATACTATTTATCGTTTGACTTTTCAGAAATATAAAAATTTATTATGGTTTTTAATGAGCGTAACATTTGTATTTTGTTTGTTGCTTTCTTTAAGACAAAAACTTTTTTTAGATGATTTTTTGCCTTTTTGTGTTATTTGTACCCCTTTACTTATAAAAACTTTAATGCAAAGTTATAGGGTGAGATTACCAGTTTTTCGATTAAGGTATAAAATCTTTATAGAATGTTCTATAATTTTTTTGATATTTTGTTACTTTTTAATCGTCGCTAATCAATTATTGTATTATTTTATAAACAATCCAAATCGCCATTTTGCCAATAATTATCATTTTGCTAAAGAATTGGCGCTAGTATTAAAAAAACAAGATGTTTTAGAGCTTGCAACAGCCCCAAGTTTGCAAAAAAGATTGCGATTTTATGGAATAAAAAATAGCAATAAGTTTTATTTAAAAGCTTTAAAACAAGCCGATAAGCATGATATGGACAAAAAAATTGTTAAAGTAAAACTTGGAAAATATGAAAAAGTATATCAGATTTTAAACTATGATTAAAGCTTTCAGTTTGTTGGAATTTGTGTTTATAATTCTCATTTTAGGTATAGTTTTTAATTTAGGCAGTCTTTACTTAAAAAAAGACAATCTACTAGAAGGTGCAATACAAATTCTTAATGATATCCAATATACCCAAAGTTTAGCCATGATGCAAGAAGGCATAAGAGTTGATGAGCTGGCTATCGCAAAAAGAGAGTGGTTTAAAAGTAAATGGCAGATTTATTTTATAAAATCAGCTGCCACAGGTTATGATCAAACATATACTATTTTCTTGGATAAAAATGGCGATGGAAATGCTAATTTAGGTAAAACTGAAATCAATATAGATAGAGAAATTGCTGTTGATGTAATCAATCATAACAAATTAATGAATTCAGGTCAAAGTGGAGTTATTAGTAAAGATGATGAAAAAACTACACAAAGATTTAATCTTACAAAAAGATTCGGAATAGAAAAGGTTGAATTCAAAGGATCTTGTTCAGGATTTACTAGATTAGTATTTGATGAAATGGGCAGAGTGTATTCTCCGTTAAAAAATGCCAATTATGCATATGAAAAAACTTTAGCAAAGAATAATTCAGATTGCATTATACGTTTGTTATCAAAAAAGCATGCTCTTTGTATCGTTATAGATACGCTTAGCGGTTATGCTTATATTCCAGATTTTAAAACACTTAAAAGTCAATTTGTTAATATAAAAAATAAAAATTACGAGTGCTCTAAAATATAACCCCCATTTTTCAACCCACCAAATACTTATATAAATACTTACACAAATATTTATATTATTTAATCCT
>NZ_RYYK01000028.1:0-230 GCF_004379055.1 Campylobacter sp. US42a | reverse complement strand
CATCACTGCTCCTGAAATCAATGCGGTTTTAGCACGCCAAGCTTATGAAGAAGCTAACCATTCAAAATCTTATGCAGTAATGGTTGAAGCCATTTGCGATAATACGGATTTAATCTATGAAATGGAAAAGCACGATGAAACTTTGCGCGAAAAAAATGATTTTATTTCAAGTATCTATGAAGAATTAGCGGGCGATGTAGATGATAATAAACTTCTTTTGGCCATGGTAG
>NZ_RYYK01000027.1:0-235 GCF_004379055.1 Campylobacter sp. US42a | reverse complement strand
AGAGCAGCTTCAGGATGATAAATTGGCATATAAACAAAATCAGGATTTAAACTTTTAAGCTGTGAAACTACAGCTCTAAAATCTTTATCGCCTGAACTGATTGCAAGTTTTTTGATCACCTTACCGCCATTCTCTTTTAAAGATTTTTCAAAAGCTTTTGCAAGTCCTAAAGAATAAACATTACTTTGATCTATAATAACAACAGCATTTTTAAGGTTTAATTCTTTTGTAACAT
>NZ_RYYK01000026.1:0-251 GCF_004379055.1 Campylobacter sp. US42a | reverse complement strand
ATACATCCATGCTCGAAGATAGCAAAAAACTACTAGATGAAGTGTTAGAGCAAATGAAAAAGCAGCTTGAAAAACAGCAAGAAAAAGCTAAAGAAAATCAAAATAATGCAGAAAAAGGTTTAAATCTTTACGCTTAAATTTTATAATAAATCATAAAAAAATAAAAAAGGCACAAGATGAAAAATGTTGAAATTTTAGAAAATATGCTCAAGCTCCAACAAAAACTCAATGATGAAACTAATGGTTTAAAT
>NZ_RYYK01000025.1:0-263 GCF_004379055.1 Campylobacter sp. US42a | reverse complement strand
CTTTTAACCAAGCCTCTAGGGACGGGTATTTTAAGTACAGCTTTAAAAGCTCAAATGTTAGAAGAAAAACATTTAGATCGTATGCTTGAAAGCATGATGGGTTTAAATTATAAATCCAGCCAAATTGCACTTCGTTTTGGGGTTAATGCGATGAGTGATGTTACGGGCTTTGGTTTCTTAGGACATTTAAGAGAAATGTTAAATGATAGCATTTCATTTATGATTTTTAAAGATAAACTTCCTTATTTAGAGGGCGTAAAAGC
>NZ_RYYK01000024.1:0-265 GCF_004379055.1 Campylobacter sp. US42a | reverse complement strand
ATCTGTCCAAGCTAGCTTCCAAGCAAAAAGATCTGCAAGTAAAGCAGCTATATCTTCTTTTTTGGCTCTTACTTTTTCTTTTTCCTCTGTCATAGCAAATACTTTTTTATCTTGTACTACTTTTGCAAATTCTTCAAGATTTTCATTAAATAAGGCTATGCAACCACGCGTTTTAAATTCATCCAATCTTGTTCCATCTAAAGGATAGCCATGTATCCAAATCCCTCCGCCTGTTTTGCCTTGAACTTTATCAAGTAAATTAGGA
>NZ_RYYK01000023.1:0-266 GCF_004379055.1 Campylobacter sp. US42a | reverse complement strand
CCACTGCTTGGTGTCAACGGCTGCGTTATTATAAGTCATGGAAAAAGCGATGCTAGAGCAATCAAAAATGCTATTTTTCAGGCTATTAACTTTAGTGAATCAAATATCAATCAAATAATAGAAAAGGAGCTTGAGAAATACAATGCCTAAAGCGAGTTTAAAAAGTATAGCTTCTTATATACCTGAACAAATTTTAAGTAATCACGATCTTGAAAAGATTATTGATACAACAGATGAGTGGATCACAAGACGCACAGGTATAAAAG
>NZ_RYYK01000022.1:0-326 GCF_004379055.1 Campylobacter sp. US42a | reverse complement strand
TGAATAGCATTCATATCAGAACCTACTCTAGCTTGTAAAACATCAAGAAGTTTATTTAGAACATTTTTAAGTTCAATAAGTTGTGGGTTTCTTGGATTAGCAGTAATTCTTGCTGTTAAATTACCACTTTCTACAACTGATACTGTTTCAACTGATTCTTTAACAGCTTGATTGTCTTGTTCTAAACCTTTTTTAGTTTGTAAGATATTTTCATTGATAGCATTTGAGATTTGTCCAAATTCATCATTACTTTTTACTTCTATAGTAGAAACATTTTTTGTTTTATGATTGATAAAATCAAAGAATGAAGTTAAACCTGTTTGGAT
>NZ_RYYK01000021.1:0-371 GCF_004379055.1 Campylobacter sp. US42a | reverse complement strand
ACTAGTGATGTTATCACTCAATCTGAAGAGATTAAAAATGTTACAGGTATTATAGGTGATATTGCAGATCAAATCAACCTTCTAGCTTTAAATGCAGCTATTGAAGCAGCGCGTGCTGGAGAACATGGTAGAGGATTTGCTGTTGTGGCTGATGAAGTTAGAAAATTAGCTGAAAGAACTCAAAAGTCTTTATCTGAAATAGAAGCTAATACTAATTTACTTGTTCAATCTATCAATGATATGGCAGAAAGTATTAAAGAACAAACTGCAGGTATCACTCAAATCAATGAAAGTGTAGCTCAAATTGATCAAACTACTAAAGATAATGTTGAAATTGCTAATGAATCAGCTATTATTTCTAGTACAGTAAG
>NZ_RYYK01000020.1:0-534 GCF_004379055.1 Campylobacter sp. US42a | reverse complement strand
ATCTCATCCAAAGTAGATTTATGTATCTTAAAATCTTCAGGCAATCCTGCAGCTTTGTTAAAATCTTCTCCCATATAACCATCTTTATCTACACTATAACCATAGGCTGTATTGGTAGAAGTATTACTTATATCTACTTGTTTATATTTTAGAGTATAAATAGAGTTTTTAAATTCACTTGATATATCATAATTAGGAGAACTTGTTTTACTACTTATACTAAAATTAGTGTTATTGCTAGTATTTGTTGTATTAGTAGAATTTAATACTTCACTTCTTGCTAGAGTTTGTGAATTTGCATTTTGAATTTCATTTAATTTACTAGCATTTTGTTTTAAAAAAGTATTAGCAAAACTTATTTTAGAATTTTCTTTACTTTCTTTATTGGCTTTTGCTTGTGAAAGTATAGAATTATAATTTGAGTTATCATTGATGCTAAAGATACTCATATTAATTCCTTGATTTAGATTTTTTGCCTTCAATCTAAATATATTTTATAAATAATACAAGCAAAATCTGTTCCGTTTTGGGGTG